>CAZKEO010000089.1:0-4528 GCA_964551785.1 uncultured Eubacteriales bacterium
AAATTTGTCAAAAATATTCAGAATTGAAGCAACAAATTTGAATTGCTTAGCAGGAAATAGCAATTTTAAGACGAATAGAATAAATTATAACGAGGAAAACAGGGAATATGGCGAATTATGGCATTTTAGTGCGCTGTATTTTTTTCGGGGGTAACAACATTGAATCGGAAAGCTAGAAGAATTCGCCATATGTTACTACAAGGCCTCTATGGTGTGGCGATTGGGTCATTGATCCCGATTTTTGTAACACTGTCTTTCCTGGCAAGCTTAGTGCTTCCACCGACCTGGAACAACTGGTGGACAGTGCATCTCAATAACGGTGCCTTTCTATTGGTGGATGTTGTGCCATTGATGTTTGGTGTGATGATGGCCAAGCTAGCAGGGGTTCAGCAGGAACTGCTCACTAGGAAGCAGGATTATAAGCTCGCAAAGCTGCAATTAGAAGAACAGTACAGTCAATGGAAAATGATTTCCGAAAATACCCCAGTGGGTTATGCGGTCTTAGACCGAGAACTTAACCTGCTATTTGCCAACCGAGTTTGTGGGGAATTGGTCGGACATGCCCCTGAAGATATCTTAGGCAAAAAGTGTTATGCTTATTTTGGAGATGGTACCATTTGCCCTGGCTGTCCGGTAGTAAAAGCTTATATCACAAGGACAATCCAAACTAATTTTAAACGTGAATTTAACACCAGCGGAGAAGAACATATTTTAGAACAAACGGCAGTGCCCATAATTAAGAATGGGCAAGTTCAGCAGGTCATCAAGATTGTAGTTGATGTTTCTGAACGGATGCGTTTTATGCAGACTAGGCATGAGGAATTACTTGCTACCATTGATACCTTAGTCGGAATTATCGAATTAAAGGACGGTTATACGGGAGGCCACTCCCAACGAGTTAGGCGGTGGGCTGTTAAATTAGCTCGCGGCTTAGGTTTGTCTGAACAGGAAATTGTGGATATCGATATGGCTTCCTGTTTGCACGACATTGGGAAAATAGGTATTGCTGGAATTATCTTAAATAAACCTGATGATTTAACTAGTTATGAGTATGAAATTATTAAACAACATCCAGTGGTTGGAGCAGATATTTTAAGTGGCATTCCTCGTTTAGAGGAGGCTAGCCGAATAATTAGGTATCATCATGAGGCCTTTGGCGGTGGTGGCTATCCGGATGGTCTGTCAGGCCGAGAGATACCACTTGGTTCGAGAATTATTTGTTTAGCAGATGCTTTTGACGCAATGACCTCGGACCGTGCCTACCGGGGAGCTTTATCCCCCAAAGAGGCACTGCAGGAAATTAAGGCAGGTTCAGGAACGCAATTTGATCCTCAAATCGTGGAGATTTTGCTAGATATTGTGGGTGAAGGGAAGGTTGTGCAGTTTCAGGCTAAACACGAGAAAATTTTATAGCGAGCGCTATAGACGACCTTGTCCAGAGTTGAATCGGGTGGTGTGGGATAGAGAGGTTGATGGTTCGATGTTTCAAGCTAAGGTCATCCTAGATTTGCAAGATTTGTTAGTCAAAAGAGAGATTTTAGATCAGTTGCCTATTGGTTTTGTCCTGTGGAACCAAAGTGGTCAGTTGGTCTTTGGCAATAAGACCATAGAGAACTACTTTGGGTATGAGGCTAGCGAGCTTTTGGGAAAATCAATTGAAGCAATATTTACTATGCTATTCCCACGCCAGTATGATAATAATAGGCTAGTAGCATTACTAAGTGGCCGGGAAGTTCCTAAGATTGTGTTTAATAGCCTGCATAAAAAGGGTTGTGTGCAACAGTTTGAAGTTATTAGTAAGCCTTGGTTAAATGCAACAGGGGAGATTTTGGGTGTAGTTACTTTAATCAGGGACTTAGAGCCTGAAAATAAGCTTGTACTCTGGAAGTCTCATTTTTCATGTTTGCTCGAATCTATTGGTAGATCTGTGGTAGCTATTGACTTGAAGGGGCAAATCACCACCTATAATTGTGTGGCGGAAGAAATGTTTGACTTCAAGCCGGATGCTGTCTTAAATCAAAGTTTCACAGAGGTCTTTGGGCATGTACCAAAGGCTCAGCACTATCCGCTACTTACTTTGCAGACTGGCAAAGTCGAGAAAAGAGAAGTTAGCTTTTGCCCATATGTTAACAAGGAAGGCGCTTTTTTGCATGAAACCTCGTTAATCCGTAACCAAGAAAATGAAATTATCGGAGCCATGTGGTTTTGTCAAGACATTACTGAGCACAGAAGGTATGAGCGGGAGGTATCACGGGCAGAGCTACTAGCTGCGGTCAGTGAATTAGCAGCTGGGACGGCCCACGAAATTCGCAATCCACTAACAACCGTCCGGGGGTTTATTCAGTTATTGTCTGCTAAACATGATGAGGAAAAGGAATATTATGAGCTTATTCTAGCAGAATTAGACCGCGCTAATAAAATAATCGGGGATTTTCTAGCTTTAACTAAACCAAGTGTGAATGAGATGGGACTCTGCTCTATCAACCATTTAATCGAGGATATCGTCTTGCTGGTAGAAGGTCAGGCTAATCTGCATTGTATCGAAGTGCATAAAGAGCTATCGGGAAATATCCCCCTAACTTGTATTCATCCAGATCAAATTAAGCAGGTGTTTTTAAATTTAATTCGCAATGGCATCCAAGCGATGCCTGATGGCGGTAGACTGTATATTAGTACTAAGCTGAGTGAAAACATGGATTTGATCTTAATGGAAATCAGAGATACTGGGGTTGGGATCTTGCCGGAGAACTTGAGTAAACTATTTGCACCATATTTTAGCACTAAAATAGAAGGCTCGGGCCTAGGGTTAACCATTTCTAATCGAATTATAAAAAATCATGGTGGGGATATCAAGGTGGAGTCTGGTGGGGGGCAGGGTACCATTTTCAGGGTGTGTCTGCCAGTAAGTAATCCCTTGACAGCGGTAAACTACTTACCCTGTGCAAATATTTGATAGGAAGTCGTCAGTGTGGAAGTATCGAACTTAACTAGTTCGCGCTTCTTTTTTTGCGAACTTAAGTTAGTAAAACTAGTTAGAAAAATTTATGCCGAGTATCATTGACAAGTTAAAGGCATATGCTATAATGAGCTTAGACAATTAGATAATTATCTAAATATCTTACAGAGGGGGTGGCTGGATGTCGCCGTTAAACATAACCTTTAAGGCCTTATCTGATAAAACCAGAAGAAAAATCCTGCAAATGTTAAAGCAGCAAGATATGACTGCGGGAGAAATTGCCGACCAATTCAACATTACCAAACCAAGTATATCGCATCATTTAAACTTATTAAAGGCGGCTGATTTAGTACTAGATGAACGACGGGGACAGCACATATATTATTCCTTAAACACTTCTGTGGTAGAAGAAGTAATCAAGTGGTGCTTAACCTTTACTGATCATGACAAAACTGAGGGGGGTAGTACAAATGAGTGAAGCACAAAAAGTAATTAGATTTTCGTGGCGCCGTGAATGGCCCTTGATGATACTGCTATTGGGAACAATAGCCTATGGTTTCTATGTGTATCCAACCTTGCCGGACAAAGTTCCTTCCCATTGGAACGTCTATGGAGAGGTAGATAGTTGGGGTTCTCCTTTTTGGGGAGCTTTTGGGATTCCATTGTTAAATCTAGGGGCTTATCTAATGCTCTTGCTGACTCCATATATTGACCCTAAAAAAGAGAAGTATCTTCAGTTTGCTAGACCCTACACTGTGTTTCGCTATGTATTTCATTTCTTTTTAACAGGCTTGTATGCGATTATCATTGTAGCCGCTGCCGGAAGAGCTGTGCCGGTAGACCAATTAGTGCCAATTGGGATTTCAATTTTATTTATCGTGATTGGGAACTATATGGGGAAAATCCGCCAAAACTACTTTTTTGGCGTCCGTACTCCTTGGACGTTAGCAAGTGACGAAGTTTGGCAAAAGACTCACCGCTTTGCTGGTCCACTGTGGGTATCAGCGGGTATAATCTGTTTGATCTCGTCCACCTTTGGCGGACTGACCAGTTTTATCATTTTCTTTAGCATGATAGCAGTAATGGTAATCGTACCAATCGTATATTCCTATTTACTGTATAAGAAGTTAGATGAGAAATAGGGGTACTATCGAGCTAAAAGAGGAAAATAAGGACAAAAAGAGAATATATAGAAAAAATAGTCTAAGATTGGATAGCTATGCAAAGGGGTTTTAGCGGTGAAGAAGACGGGATTTTTGCTAATGGCATTGCTGATTGGCATGAGCTTTTGGGGACTCGCTGGGGCTGAAGCAGCCCAAAATTGTTCAATTTGCCACGGCTATGATTATCAGTATGAGAAGATTGATAGGAGCAAAGTGTGCTATGGCTGTCATTGGCACCATGTTGCCTCTACACCTACACAACTTGAAGGGACTATCAATCGGATTAGACTGCATTACCCCGGGGCCATTAATGCCTGGAATCAGACAACTCTATATTATCATCATAACAGTATTGTGGATGCGTCTGAAACTGTAGCCATTAACGCATACACCGTACACCCCCGTGCGG
>CAZKEO010000089.1:4538-7148 GCA_964551785.1 uncultured Eubacteriales bacterium
TAGCTTTTAGCATGACCTTACATGCTAGTGATGCTAACCAGGATACCCTAAGCTGGAGCATTATCAATAGCTCTATTCATGGGACCGCTTCTGCTAGTGGTTACGGAACTAGCAAAATAGTAAGTTATAGTCCCAATCCCAACTATCATGGTAGTGATAGCTTTGTGGTGCAGGTAACTGATACTAGGGGAGCGATGGCCAGAGTTGAAGTAAATGTCATAATTAAGCCGGGTAACCAAATCGCTATTGACCCAACTAACGTTGTGGACCAAGCTAACGCAACAGGTATACCTGTTGTTGCCACCATAGAAGCGACTAGCAATGAGTTTCTTAATGGAACAATCGCTCCCACTGGCGAGACCAGGTTACAATCTACGAAGGGCACCTTGAAGCTAGTTATTCCAAGTGAAGCAATCAAAACAACGATGGGGAAAACGGTTAAGATTAGTATATCTGTAATGCCTAAGCAGGAATTAGATAACTTGCTAAGCGGTACAACTGTACCTATAGGAGTTAAACTTATTGGTAAGGGTTTGGAGTTTAGGGCGGTAGCCATCGTTAACGAGCAGAGCGAGCCCATTACTTCCTTTAATAGACCTGTTGCCTTTACAATTCAGCTCAGCGCAACTGACCTCAAGGGGGTTAACGACCCAAGTAAAGTAGGCCTATTTAAACTTGAGGAAGACGGTAAGCTAACTTTTATAGGTGGTAAGCTGATCAATGAGAAACTAGTTGTGCAAATGCTGGGATTTAGTAAGTATGTGCTAGGAGCAGTAGAATTAAGCTTCATAGACACAGCTACTCATTGGGCTAAAAAAGAGATAGCACTAATGGCCTCCAAGTATATTGTAAAAGGTTATCCAGGGGGAGTTTTCAATCCGGATGGGGCAGTAACTAGGGCTGAATTTACAGCTATGTTAGTGCAGGCCATGAAACTGCCAGCAAGTAGTGTCGAGGCCGAGTTCCAGGATGTTCAGTCCCAGGATTGGTATCACAATACCATAAGTACAGCTTTTCAAACAGGGATTATCAAGGGCTTTGCCGATGGAACTTTTCGCCCTAATAGCTTGATTACTCGCGAGGAAGTAGCCGTCATGATAGCCCAAGCTATGAAGACAAGTAGCAAGGCCGCTGCCTTAAATGAGCCTGAGGTTGAAACCACGCTGGCTGTTTTAACTGACCGCAGTCAAATTGCGGAATGGGCTCAAAAGGACTTAGCTTTGGCAATGCAGCAGGGCATAGTGAATGGTACGACAGCCTCTGCGGTAACACCTCAAGCAGGAGCTACTAGGGCTGAGGCTGCAGTAATGATTGCCCGCTTTTGGGCAAAATAAAACCGGAAAGTCTTTCGAGGGCACTTAAGTACGAAGCTACTGGAGTGCTCTTTTTTGTTAAGAAATCCTCCTGAAAAAAGGATTATAAAGGCAAAAAGAGAATATATAGAGATAATAGTGTCAAATGTTGCGCTGCTAGTTAATAAATTTCTTAAAGGTATTGGGGAGACAAATGAGTAGTTTTCGTCTAAGCAAACATAACTTGTTCAACATCATGCTAGTAGTAATAATAGGACTAATTTTATATGGGATTATTAAATACATCCCCACCAAAACCTTTGAAAATGTCTTTAAAATACCCGTCTTTGCAAAACTCGACCAAGAGCCGCTTGAGTTTAAGTTTGCAATTGGTGGTGAAGGCAGTACTGCTGATTACCAGCTAGCTGAGCCCATGGGTGTTGACATTGCCGATAATGGTGACATTTTTGTAGCCGATACTTCGGATAATCTAATCAAAGTCTTTGACCAAAACGGCAAATTTAAAGTTAGTTTTGGTAAGAAGGATCTATTCTATCTGCCAGCGGATTTAGCAGTTAATAAAACTGAAGTTATGGTGGTAGACAGTAGAAACTCTAGGATACAGGTTTTTGATTTAAACGGTAAATTTCTGAGAACTTTTGCTGGTCCAGAGCTGGGCAAAAAGATTGGGGCCTGGATTCCACAATCTATCCACATTGCACTAACTGGTGAAATTTATGTCTCAGATGTTTTTTACCACCGGGTCATTGTTTTTGACCAGAGTGGGGCAGTAAAAAAGCAACTCGGAGTACCTGGGACAGGGTCAGGCCAACTGATGTATCCCAATGGAATAGTTGTTAATAAAGCTGGAGAGCTCTATGTCTCTGACTCAAACAACGGCAGGATTCAGATTTTTGATGCTAGTGGAAAGTTTCTAAATACCTTGAGTAACAAAGACCAGCCTGTAGGTTTCAGCATGCCAAGAGGATTAGCGCTAGATGCGGAAGGTAATATCTACGTAGTAGAGACTTTTGGACATGCGCTGAGAACTATGGAAGTAAAGAAAGATCAGTTGGTTGATACGAGACTGATTGGTACAAGGGGCGTCGGTGATGGAGAAATGAACTTTCCTAATGATTTCGCGGTTCGAGGCGAGATGCTCTGTATAGCAGACCGGGCCAATAATCGTATCTTAGTTTACCAGATTATTAAAGACTAGTATTTTACCTGATTGGCGTTGATATTATGCAAGTTGGTTTGACAAGAGGGTTTTTGAGATTGAAAATTAAAATAGGGTTTAAAAATATTCGAGTCTTTA
>CAZKEO010000090.1:0-7099 GCA_964551785.1 uncultured Eubacteriales bacterium
GGCGATTTCTATTAGCCTAGCAAACTTAGACCTTCTTTTTACTTACGTGCAATGCTCCGGACCGGCAACAGGTACCCGACCGGCAAAGCAATGCTTAAACTAAGACCCAAATCGAAATTGGACGCTAAATAATCTGATAACCTAATTAACTAGCCTTCCCCATCAGGCGTTTTTGCATATAACGGCTAGGCAGTCCAATCAGCAAGTTGAAAGCCAGTACTACAATAATTAGGACAGCCATACTACCTTTTGCAATAGCAGCGGCGTCATTGACTACACCCTCCGCCATTACGTACCAGAGATGAACGGCCAGAGTTTCGCCGGGTGCCATCAGACTAAAATTAAACATTTTGGGGGAAACACTGAGGCCAGCAGTAAAAATCAGAATTGCTGTCTCTCCCAATGCCCTACCTGCTACTAGGTTTATACCAGTGATCAAGCCTGGCAGGGAGCTGGGCAGTACTACTCTGTACAATGTCTGCCATTTGGTAGCTCCTAAGGCATAGGAGGCTTCTCGGTAAGAGAAAGGTACAGCTTTGATAGCCTCCTCAGTTACCCGGACCAGCACGGGAAGATTCAGTAAGGCTAAAGTAGCCGCTCCACCCAAAATGGTGAAGCCCAGCTTGAAGTAGGTGACAAAAATGATGCTGCCAAAAAGGCCAAAAACTATTGAGGGCACTGAGGCTAGGCTCTCGGTGCTCAACCTAATTAGATCAGTAAGCCAGGACTTACGGGCATATTCGGCTAGGTAAATACCTGCCCCCAAGCCTATTGGGAGTGATAATACCAGCGATAAAAAGAGAATATAAAAGGTATTAAATAATTCCGGTCCGATACCTCCACCCTCGTCGATATCATTGGGAGGAGTGGTCAAGAATTTCCAGGATATTTGCGATAAGCCCTCGCTGATAGTGAATTTGAGAAACCAGATGAGGAGTGCAATGATCAAGATCCCAGTCAACCAGAAAAGAGCAGTAGCTAAGCGATCAGTTAACCTTTTATTCAACGCCAAAGCCCCCTCTCTTCCCTACAAATCTCACGATTAAAATCAGCCCTAAGGTAATCATTAATAAAACCAGCGCCATCAAGAACAAGGCATTATTCCAGGTTGATCCAAAGGGGGTGTGCCCCATTTCTAGGATAATTTCTGTAGTTAAAACTGAAGTCGGCATGGTTAAGGATTTTGCCAACTGGGGTGAATTGCCGAGTACCATCAGGACAGCCATTGTTTCACCAATTGCTCTGGCCATACCCAGAATAATGGCCGTAATTATTCCCGGCATCGCAGCAGGTACCAGCACTCTCCAGATAGTCTGCCAACGTGTAGCACCCAAAGCATAGGAGGCTTCTTCTAGGGTAGGTGGCAGAGAACGCAGAGCATCTTCAGCAACACTTAAGACGGTAGGAAGAATCATAATTGAAAGTACAAGAGCAGCTGCTAATAAACCATAACCTGGCGGGGTCAGATAGGTAGCAATTTTAGGAACAATGACGGTCAAACCAACCAAACCATAGACAACAGATGGAATCCCGGCAAACAGTTGCACTGTCGGTTTGAGAATTTCCCGGAGCCAACCAGGGGCAATCTTCGCCATAAAAATTGCTCCCACTAAAGCCACCGGTCCTCCCAAGAGCACTGTCAGAGCGGTGAGGGTAAAGGTACCGTATATAAATGTGAAGGCTCCGTATTTGCCAGCATCAGGCTGCCATTTTGTGCTAGTAAAAAACTCACCGAACGGCACTGCCTGGAAGGTTTTTAAGCCTTGTTTTCCAACAAACAATACTATCGAAATAATTAAAACTGTCATTAAGATGGCACAGGCCAGAAAAAGGTAGCGAGTTAAGCGGTCAAAAAACCTGGCCCTGGTATTTCGACTATTTCGCGTAACACCTGCTTGAGAACATTTAAGGTTATTGACAATCTCCATCTTTTTACCCCTCATTCCACAATAGCAACACTGGTGGCTTCCACCTTGCGGTGGTTAGCCCCGGTACTGCCATTGTGTTTGGTTATAACTATTTATTTAAGTGTAATAGTTGCGGTTTGGGTGGCCTCGTTCCAGTTAACTTTACCCCCAAAAGCTTCTCCTGCAAAACGGAGGGGAACCATGGTACTACCTTTGACAATTTTAGCTGGTACACTGAGATTAATTGCCGAGTTGTTTTTGTAAACCTTTTTTGAACCAATTTTAATGATAACTTTAGTCTTAGCCTTGTTAGCGGTTATGGTGTTTGTCTTGGCATTCCAATCAATTTTGACACCAAGCGCTTGGAAGATTTCTCTGACCGACACTAAAGTGCTACCATTTTCAACTACAGGAGCTACCTTGGAAACTACTTTCTTGCCATTCACTACTACTGTTACAACTTTCTTAGCTACAGGTTGAACCTTAGTCTCAGTCTGTGCTTTTTTACCTGCCATTTTGGTCATGGGGATAAACTTCAATCTTTCCAAGTGATAGTTTTGGAAGGCAGGACTGAGCACATAATCGATATAGGCTTTCACTACACCTTGGGCTTCACCTTTTGTATACATATATTCATAAGTCCAGACAGGGTATTTACCAGCAATTACATTGTCACTGGAATAAGCTACGCCATTATATTTCAGGACTTTGATACTGCTATGAATATAAGCTGCGTCAACATAACCAATGGAACCTGGGGTATTGGCAACTGCTGTCCGCAATGCTCCGTTGGAGTCCTGAATTAAAGCACTATCAGTAAACTCTTCTCCCTTTAAGACAGTCGCTTTAATGGTAGCCCGACTGCCTGAGGTTTTGGACCGACCAATGATAGTGATAGGAGAATCTTGACCACCAACTGCTTTCCAGTTATTAATTCTACCTGTAAAGATATCGATTAGGTTTTGTTGAGTTAGGTTGTTGACTGGATTAGTCGTATTAGTGATGATTACGAAGGGAGCAACGCCAACTTTATGTCCAACTAGATCTTTATACTCTGCACCTTCAGCTGGTACATCGGAGTTACCGATGTTAACCGAACCTTCAGCTACCTGCTTTAAGCCAGTAAAGGAACCACCACCAGTAGTATTAATGGTAACACCTGAGTTACTTTCCATGAATTCTTGGGCAGCGGCTTTGGCTAAAGGCAGGATTGCACTAGAACCAGAGGCATTAATATTACCGGTTAATTTTTCTGCAGCAAAGGCAGGTACTGTGGCACCCATTAGCAAGGCACCAGCTAACATGGATACAAGAGCTTTCTTTACATTCATTGTTTTCTTTTCCTCCTTAAATTGTTGTTTGATGAACCTACTTGTTTCGTTGTTTGATGAAGCTTACATTACTGATTATAGGTGGTTAATGTTAAGAAACATTATGTCCAATGTAAACTGCAGGCGAAGTTTCGGTTAATCTCAGGTTAATGCTGTGTTAACTAATTGTTAAGTGGAAAATTGGCCTAAAAAAGCCAGTGTGCCCCGGTTGACTACCGAAACAGACTGACTGTGCAGGTTAAGTAATTATGCTATTGTTTACTATACATTGGGCTGTTTTTCGCGAAAACGGTAGCCGACACCCCTTAAGGTATCTATATAATCTGGTTGTTCAGGATTATCCTCTATTTTTATTCTCAGGTGGCGAATGTGCACATCTACTGTGCGAGTGCCTGCTGGAAAGTCAATACCCCAGACAGTATCCAGCAAGAATTCCCTGCTAAATACTTTTCCCGGATTGGTAGCTAGCAGCTTTAGTAACTCAAACTCCTTCAAGGTTAGCTTGATTTCCTTACCGTGGACAAATACCTGAAAACGACTTGGCCTAATTACCAGCTTGCCAAAATTCAGTTCATCTATTACCTTAACTGTTTCCTTCCTGCGCATCCTAGCCTTGACCCTAGACGCTAATTCCCTAGGGCTAAAGGGTTTGGTTACATAATCATCGGCCCCTAGCTCTAGCCCTATGATTTTGTCTAGCTCACTGTCCTTGGCAGTAAGCATGATGATCGGAATATACTTATCCAATTTTAGTTTGCGTAACTCCCGGCAGATTTCCAAACCATCCACCCCAGGCAGCATTAAGTCTAAAATAATTAAATCAGGTTTAACTTTTAAGGCTTGCTCTACTACTTCCAGCCCGTTCTCAATCGTGATGATCTCGTGGCCTTCTTTTTCTAAGGTGAACTTAATCAGTTCCAGAATATGTTTTTCATCATCAGCTACCATTACTTTCGCCACCGAGTAACCTCCCCTTAAAAAATCATATTTAAATGAAAATAACTTAGTTTCAGTTTATGCCCAAATTATTTAAATCTAATTATGAAATGATTAAGGTTATGTTAATATCACCAACCACACGAATATCACTTTTCAAATTTGATCGCTCTACCGGAAAAAATTGCCGGGGTTCGCATCCTCAAGGGTGTGGAGGCCAATATTATGGGGATTAACGGTGCTCTTGATTTACCTCCGCAAATCCTCGAGAAGTTAGATGTTGTCTTAGCTGGCTTTCACGAGGGAACAGGCTATCCAGGCAATAGTATTGAAGAAAACACCCAAGCCATGATTAATGCCTTAAAAAATCCTTTTGTGCATGTGATTGTCCATCCTGGCAACCCAGCTTTTCCGATCAATCTAGAAAAAGTCGTCCTGGTAGCCAAAAAATTAGGAAAGGTACTGGAAATCAACAACAAATCCTTTAATATCAGCAGAGCTGGAAGTATCCTCAATTGTACTAAGCTGGCCCGTTTAGCCAAAAAGCATCAATTGAAAATAGCTGTGAACAGCGATGCCCATTACTGTGATTCGGTGGGTGAATTCTGGTCAGCCATTGAACTGATCAAAGATGCTGGTATCACTGCTGAACAGGTCATTAATACTTCAGCAGATAAAGTAATCAACTACCTAAACCAACAGAAAAAAACCTTGCAGGGTATCACAGCTGTAAACTAACTGCACACTGCAAGGTATTCGCTATAACTTGATTGGCAATAACTGATAGACACCACTTTTGGTGTTTTTTATTTTTTACAGAAAACATTTGACAAATTATCCATTGCAAGTTATCATTTAGTTAACGTACGTTAACTAGCGGAGACGGAGGTAATTTTATGGACCACATTTTTTCTCAACATGGTAAAAGAGGTGATATCATTAAGGCCAGTATTGAACTTTTTGCCGCCAGAGGCTATGATGCTGTTTCGGTGCGAGACATAGCTAAGACTGCCAAGGTTACTGAGGCTGCCCTCTACAAACACTTTAACGGCAAAGAAGACATGTCCTTGTACATATTTCGCGAAATCATCTCAGACTACTGCCAACGCATTAATAAAATCCAAGCCCAGGAACTAAGCGCAGTCGAAAAACTCTGCCGAATCGTAGCCCTGACCTATGACCTTTACCAAGCACATCCGTCTGAAATCCGCTATGCCCTGCTCTCACAGTATAAATTCTGGGATTCACTCCCTAATGAGCTTAAACCCCATTTACTGATCAGAACCATCCTCGAAGACGGTATGCAAGCAGGTGAAATCCCCCAGGAAGAGGTTTATCTCTTAATCACTGTCTATACCGGCCTGCTCTTGGAACCCTTAATCCAATACCCTTTTTTCCACGAAGTCCTGCCAGAATTCCCTGTACTGAAAGAGCGCATCATCAGTAAAGTCCGCAAACTGTTAAGCTAAGCTCTATTTTTGCCCCCAAGTAAACGTTCGTTAACATCGGGAGGTGGCTACAGTGAAAGTAATGTTACGCTTTATTTTCAAGCTCTTGTTTAAATTACGCCTAATTAACTTTGAAACCCTAACATTTAAGGGGCCAACTGTGATCATGCCCAACCATTTATCCTTTTTAGATGCTGTATTTCTCTACCTTTACTTGCCTCCGGAAGTGGTCTTCGTAGTCAACACCCAGATTGCCCAACGCTTTGCCTTGGTACTAAAGTTTCGCAAGCATATTGCAATTGACCCCTTAAACCCCTATTCTCTCAAAAAAATTGTCAACTTAGTTAAAACAGGAACGCCCATCGTGCTGTTCCCAGAGGGGCGTATCACTGTGACTGGCGGCCTGATGAAGGTCTATGATGGAATTGGCCTGATTGCGCTAAAGACCGGTGCCACCTTTTATCCTCTGATTTTTACCGGTTTACAGTTCTCTAAGGTATCCCGGATTACCGATAAGGTAAAAGCCCGCTGGTTCCCAGCAGCCCAAGTTTATGTCGATAGTCCAGTTCAGTTAACAGCTGACCTCAGCTTGAGCACTAAACTACAAAAACGACAGCTCAGTAATCAGGTGCTGGTAATTATGCAAAACGCTTTATACAAAGCCAAACACGAGGAAAATGTCAACCTATTTGATCAGTTGTTGGAAGCAAGTCAACTCCATGGGCTGAAGAAAATCGCCGTCGAAGATATTAGCCAAGCCATTACTTATCGCAAGCTCCTGCTGAGCTGTTACACGCTCACTCGCAAATTTAGCCAAATACTGCAACAGGAAGCAAACGTTGGGGTGCTACTCCCTAATTCGATTGCCCACGTTGTCACCTTGTTTGCCCTCTTTTATAATGGTCAAACCCCAGCTGTGATGAATTTCTCGGCAGGTATTAAAAACAATCTGGATTGTGCGGAAACAGCTCAGCTGAAGACCATTCTTACCTCCCGGTTATTTATTGAAAAAGGCGGCTTCACCACTCTGGCCCAACAACTTGCTGCTCAATATCGGCTAATCTATTTAGAGGACCTCAAAAGCACCATTACACTTGGGGATAAGCTGCAGGGCTTAATAAAATACCTCTGTAAGCAAAAAGCTCCCCTAGGCCCCCAGCACCAGGTGATTCTTTTCACCTCCGGCAGTGAAAGCAAACCAAAAGGTGTCGTACTTAGTCACACTAGTCTGATGGCTAATATTAACCAAGTATCCTGTGTGATTGATTACACACATCGGGATAAAATCTTAAACGCCCTCCCGATGTTTCACAGTTTCGGTTTAACCGCAGGAACCTTACTACCCTTACTCTCCGGAATCGAAGTTTTCTTATACCCTAGTCCCCTTCACTATAAAATCATCCCTGAGGTTACCTATGACCGTAATGCAACCATTATCTTTGGAACTTCTACCTTTCTAGCTGGCTACGGCAAATTT
>CAZKEO010000091.1:0-2550 GCA_964551785.1 uncultured Eubacteriales bacterium
ATTATTTTGGAAGCGGTAGTGCATGGGGAGTAAACTTGCATTACTTTACTGAGGATACTCCGTTAGGAACTGCTGGTAGTGTGAAAAATGCCGAAGAATTTTTAGATGAAACCTTTCTAGTAATTAGTGGAGATGCTTTGACAGATTTTAATCTGACCGAGGCTATTGAGTATCACCGCCAAAAACAAGCATTGGCAACTCTAGTTTTAACTCCGGTCGAAACTCCGTTGGAATATGGAGTAGTAATAACTAATGAGACTGGGGGAATTAAACAGTTCCTAGAGAAACCCAGTTGGGGTGAGGTTTTTAGCGATACCGTCAATACCGGAATTTATGTTCTGGAACCAGAAGTGTTGCGATGTTTTGCCAAAAATCAAAAATATGACTTCAGCCAAGACCTATTTCCGATGTTGCTCAAAGAAGGTAAACCGCTTTTCGGATGCACATTATGGGGTTACTGGTGTGATATCGGTAATATCCAGCAATATATTCAAGCTCATTATGATGTCTTAATGGGTTCCGTAAAAGTTGCAATTCCGGGTGTAGAAGTTCAACCTGGGGTATGGGTTGCACCAGGTGTTGAGCTCCACCCTTCGGCACAGCTGAAAGCACCAGTCTTTTTGGGAAGTAATGTGCAACTACAAGCAGGTGTTGAAGTAGGTCCTTGTGTTGTGATTGGTAAAAATACGCGCATTGAAACCGGGGCTACTCTGAAACGTTGTATTCTCTGGGATAATGTTTATGTTGGTAAATACGCGCAAATTAGAGGGGCAGTGCTTTGCAATAGTGTCCAAGTGAGAGCAAATAGTTCAGTTTTTGAAGGGGCTGTCATTGGAGACGAAAGTATTATTAAGGAACGCTGTCAAGTCAAAAATGATGTCAAAATCTGGCCAGGTAAGCAGGTGGAAAATGGCACGACAGTCCGGGAAAGCCTAATTTGGGGGCAGCGGAGCAGGAAAAACAACTTTGGTTTAGATGGTTTTCCCGGGACAGTTAACCGTGAGTTAACCCCGGAATTTGTAGCTAAATTGGGAGCGGCTTTCGGTAGTTGCCAAGCTCCTGGTGCCAGAGTAATCCTTGGCTGTGATGATTGGCCTGCTGCCGGGATGCTCCATTCTGCAATGGTAGCTGGTTTAATGTCTGCAGGGGTTGCGGTACTTGATATCGGAACGACCCTGACCCCGGTAACTCGTTATTTGGTAGGAAGCCTACAGGCTCAAGGTGGGGTCCACCTTAAGCGGGTCGATCAGTTAGAGGAAAAGCTCAGGATCAACTTTTTTAATTCCCAGGGTGGCAATATCAGTAAGGGCGAAGAACGGAAAATCGAAAACCTGCTAGCCAGGGAAGATATTCGCCGGGTGGAAGGTAATAAGGTGAAATCAGTTACCATCGTACCCCAAGCAGGCGAGCAATACCTTAATTTTCTCTTGGGTCAAATTGATAGGCAGGCTTTACGTCAGCGTAAACCGGCGTTAATTATCGGCTCTTTAACCCCTGGCTTGAGCACCTTGATTCCGGCCTTAACGGAGCAACTTGGTTGCCGGGTTACCTACCTTCAAGCTATTGCTGACACCAGTCAGGAGCAGTCAAACCATGAGATCAGTAGATTAGCTGAAGCTGTCCGTACTAGCAACGCCGAGATGGGAATTTGGCTAGGTGGCAATGGTGAACAGTTAGTTTTAATCGATGAGACCGGGGAAATTATGGCGGAGGATACACTATTAGCTTTAATGGCCCTGATTATCTTAAAGACCATGCCAGAAGCTCAATTAGCAGTCCCGGTGACAGCGTCAAAAGCTATTGAGGAATTGGCCCTCAGGTACAATACTGAGGTAGTTAGGACTAAGACTTCGCTCCAAGCTCTGATGGAGTATTGTCTGCAGGGTGGGTTAGAAGGCCAAACCTACGGACAGTTTTTAATGAACTTCGATGCCCTTTACGCCTTGGGACGTATCCTGAGCATTTTAGCAGCAGAGGGCTTGTCTTTATCTGAATTGACAACCGATATTCCCGCCTTTTACTTAAGCAAAAAAGCCGTAGAATGTCCTTGGGAAGCCAAGGGAAAAGTTATTCGTCGCCTAATTGAAGACCATAAACAAGACCGGGTAGAATTGCTGGATGGTATCAAGGTTTTCTATGAGGATGGGTGGACTTTGGTGTTGCCTGATTCAGAGGAGCCACTTTGCCGAGTATATGGTGAAGGGTACTCCATGGAAATTGCCGAGGCCCTAACAGATAAAGTCATTAAACAAATTTCAAGTATTATCACTTCTACCATCTAAAGACTAATAAATTGCCTAGAACAAACTAACTCTTCTATCTAAATAACTGTCTAGAACAAACTAAGAGGCCGGTGTATGTTAATAGATACACTGGCCTCTCTGATAACCTATTTAGCTTAGATCCACTAGAATCTCCTATAACCTATTTAGCTACAATAAATCCGATGGTCTATTTCGGGGAAAATATTATCAGCGCGCTCAAGCTGTTCCAACCAGGGTTGGTCAATCGCTGTGCTTTTAATTCCCTGATAGAGTTTTGCAAAGTTAT
>CAZKEO010000091.1:2560-7097 GCA_964551785.1 uncultured Eubacteriales bacterium
TCGCGTCACTTGATGCAAATCCCAATATCTATGAGAGTTTTGCAAAGTTATCAAGGTGTTGTTTTGACCGGGGCATAGCTTAATCGACTGATGTTCCAGTTTTCATAATGAATGCCCAATCACTGCTTTGAGCTAATAGTAATTCCCGTGCAATTTGTTTTAAGGCGCGTTCCAAAAGGCCGTCGGGTGCAGGGTGATTATTTGCCAATTCGACCATCAAGGCTGTCGCTTTGTGTAAATGGGGATAAATCCAGTCATTGCTTTTTTCTAACCAAACCTCATGATAACCTTGTTGGCCCCAACTACTGGCACAAGGAGTTGTGACCTGATTATTTGGATATTTGTGCAAATAATCACTGGGGGTAGCTAGTTTAATGATGCTCTGGTCATAGTGAATTTTCCTGATTAAAAAATCTAAAAAGTTTGGTCCTTCAAACCACCAATGACCAAATAATTCGGCATCATAGGGTGAAACGATAATTGGTTTGCGATCCAAAATCCCTGCTAAGTGGTCGATTTGCTTTTCGCGGTTAAACATGAAGTTACCAGCATGAGTAGCTGCTTTTTGCAAGGCCCATTCGGGGACATAGGGTTGTTTATCAGAACTATTCTTACCGCTAATCCGATAATATTTCAGACCAGTATTTAAGCGGTGCCCATCAGGGTGAATATAGGGTTTGATATATTCATAATCTAAATCATAGCCGATATCTCGATAGTACTCCCGGTAATCGAAATCTCCTGGATAACCCTCATCAGCACTCCAAACTTGTTTAGAGGATTCTAGGTCTCTCCCAAAGGCTGCCACTCCGGACGGACAATAAATGGGTGCGTGGACTCCATAACGAGGTCTGTTTTCGGCAAAAAGGATGCCATGAGTATCTACAAAGAAATATTGCAGACCATATTCTTTTAAGATTTCGTCCACTCCTGGAGTATAGGCACACTCAGGAAGCCAAAAGCCCTTTGGCCGGCAATTAAAGCAGCGTTCATAAGTTTGGACCGCTATTCCGACCTGGGCCCGGAGGCCTTCGCGGTATAAATTATGCAGTGGGAAATAACCGTGTGTTGCTGCACAGGTAATTAACTCTAAGCTGCCTTGATCTTGTAGTTTTTTAAAGGCTTGGATTAAGTTATCGCCATACTCCTGGTGGAAAATGTGGTAGCATTGGTTAATTCGATACTGATACATTTGTGCTAAACGGTGATATTCCGGCTGATGATATGTGCGCTCTAACTCTTGATACACCAATTCCTGCAACTTTTGGAGATGTGCAAGATATCTTTCTTGGAGTAGTTGATCACTTAACATACTGAGTAACGGAGGACTTAGCGATAAGGTCAGTCGAAAGTCGACTCCATCCTTAACTAAACCTTGAAACAAACTAATCAGGGGAATATAAGTTTCTGATATAGCTTCAAATAACCAGCGTTCTTCCAAGGCATGAGGGTCTTCGGGGTGTCGTACAAAAGGTAAGTGGGCATGTAAGACGAGTGCTAGGTAACCTTTGGACAAGGTAAATCATTCCCTCCAATAGTATGGTAAATCACTAATTTATCCAAGCTTAACCTTAATTAAGCGGATTGCTGGTTTTAATTAAACCCGTGGAATCAAGCGCCCGTCCACTTAGATCAGAGTCATATTGGATGCCAAAGATGGGAGCCCAAGCAGGGTCGATAATTGGGGAAATGGACTCGCGTGGCATAGCAACATCCTTGGACCTTAACCAAACAATGAACATCCCATCAGGTGTCAAAACTCCCAGTTCCAAAAAATAACTTACATTTGGATAAGGCACGTGGAGATAAATATTGTCAGTAGAGAGATCTATCGGAGTGTCAAAAGCATGTCTGATATTATCAGTGCCTGTCCGTTGATCGGCCAGTTCATAGAGGCGGAGTATCGCCCTACTACCTGGCGGGTAGTGCTCTAAAAAGTTTTGCATGGGAAACTCACCCTGGACAAAGTTCCAGTAAACATACAGTGACTTAGGGCACCGTGACATCACATGTAAAACGCTGGTAGCAAAGCTTAGCTGAACAGGAGTGGACGTTAAATCCTCTGAGACTTCAAAATCAGGTGATAATTCGGGGGTTAATTCTTCAGAGGCCTCAAGAGTATAGCTTTCCTGTGTATGGGATGCTTCCGGTGTGCTGGAGAGTGAATTTTTCCAGGGTTGACGCAGGGGCAGAAAAATACCAATGGCAACCATAATAAATAGGAAGATAATAGGCCAAGTCATGGTAAACACATACCTCCTTTTAAAGAAATAACTACTTTTTGAGCATATTATAAAAATGGTCCTGTAGTAGTATATCCTCAAGGTTAATTCCTTATTAACTAGATGCTTAGCAATGTATCGATTCAAAAATTAGTTATTTTAGCAGGTTAATAGGCTTTTAGGGAGAAATAATTAAGCTAGAAATGCTAAGAAACTAACTTGGTAAATTTTAAATAAAAGTAGAGGAGAAAATTCAGTGGAAATCAAACCCTCCCAAAATCAAATTGCCAGTTGGTTTGATTTGCTGGCTATTTTGTTGCTCCTGATGGGGTCAATTTTTATTTGGACTTCCTACAATGAAGGTTATAGCTATGGAACTAGCGCTACATTTCAAGGCCTGTTATTAATCATAATTGTGCACTTTTTTTTATGGGTCCGTGGTGGAAGCTGGGCAGACCTAGGATTGGGAGCATGGCCCTCTCGGGAAACACTAATCTCAGGCGTAGTAGGCGGTCTAATTATTGCTAGTCTAATGGCAGTCAGCTCGTTAGTGCTAGCATACTTACCCTGGTCGATAAATCCTCAAGCTGCCAGTGAGCAACTAAAAAGTTTGAAAACCTGGCAGGAGGTATGGCCAATTATGGTAGCAGTTACAATTATGGCTCCCTTGAGTGAGGAAATTTTCTTTAGAGGGTATTGTTTACCGCTATTTACCACCAAGTGGGGATCGACAACCGGAAGTCTAGCTGGGGCACTGTTTTTTGCACTGATGCATTTTGACCCGTGGAGACTGCTTCCGTTGACACTAGCTGGCTGGCTTTTGAACCGATTATTCCGAAAGACGAGTTCTTTATGGGCACCAATAGTAGCACATTCCATCTGGAATTTTATGCTGGCAATGCTGTTGTTTGCTGCCACGGGACTGGCTTAATGGCAAGATTAGAAATGTTTGACATGTCTTTTCGGGTATGGTACTATGGTACAAGTGAGATTTGCCCAATACTCACGGGAGATTAGTTTTAGGAGGAATGTTTTACATGCTAGGAAAAGTTAAGTGGTTTAATCAAGAAAAAGGTTATGGTTTCATTGAAAGAGAAGATGGTGGCGATGTTTTCGTACACTTCTCCGCAATTCAGGAAGATGGATTTAAGACCCTAGCTGAAGGTCAGCAAGTTGAGTTTGATATCGTTGAAGGAGCTCGCGGACCTCAAGCAGCTAATGTGGTCAAAATATAGATTACTGGTTAACCCAAAGCACTAAATGATTCGATTGGGCAACAACCCCAGAAGATTCTTCTGGGGTTTCGATTTTAAGCAAAGTAATTATCGAAAAGATGATATTCAGGCAGGAATTTTAACATACTAAACAGAACTATTATAATCCTATTGACTGAAGGGAGTGACGAAGATGAATATCAATGTTCGTGGGAAAAATGTAGAAGTAACTAACGCGCTCAAAGAGTACGTCCAGAAACGAATTGGCAAGCTAGAAAAGTACCTGGGCCCCCTGCAAGAGGTTCAAGTCACCCTTGTTGTAGAAAAAAACAATCATAAAGTAGAAGTTACTATTCCTCTTAATGGTATTATAATCAGAGGGGAAGAATCTTCAACAGATATGTATTCTTCGGTAGACTTAGTTTTTGAAAAGCTCGAGAAGCAAATTACTAAATACCGAGGTAAAATCTCCAAGAAGTTACGCAACCAAACCGTAGCGGAAGATGCTGCTTTAGTGGCTGCTGAAAAAATCGAGGATGATGAAGTAGTTAAGACCAAAAGGTTCCCAATTAAGCCAATGCCTGTAGAAGAAGCAATTCTGCAGATGAACCTCATCGGTCATTCCTTCTTTGTTTTTTCTGATGCAGATACCGAAGAAGTAAATGTGGTTTACATACGTAAGGATGGCAAGTATGGTTTGATTGAACCTGAAAATTAAGCATATAAAGCTAGAACCTCCTATGGTAGATTTTATCTACCATAGGAGGTTTTTTGTTTTAAACATACTTCTATAAAAAAACTGACAATTTGTGTTAACTTTCACAAAAATTGTCGAAGCGCTTAGCGCTATTTTTCACTGATTTTTAGGTCAAATGTCCTACAAAACTAAACTGTTCAACAAAAGGGGTTTCGACATTCAGCATAAGTTATTATAAGAAAAAAGCAATAAATGGAAGAATGTTACACGAAAAACATCAATTTACAGGAAGATTCAAAAAATCGTGTATTTTTCTGCTGACTTAAAATTGAGGATTTCGACAAGAGACAACTAGTATAATTTGAGATAAACCGATAATCTGTGTTGCGTAATCTATATATTTT
>CAZKEO010000092.1:0-6960 GCA_964551785.1 uncultured Eubacteriales bacterium
AAGTAGGCAAATTCCTACCTGGGATTAAGTGGCAGTTAGAACAAGTGGAAGGTATTGAAGACGGAGGTAATTTACTAGTGCAAGGCCCCAATGTGATGGAGGGTTATCTCCTAGCTGAGCAAGGTTTTGTACCAGCACCAGCTTGGTACAACTGTGGAGATATAGTCAGCATTGACGCCGAAGGCTATATTACCATCATATCTCGCCTCAAACGTTTTGCCAAAATCACAGGTGAAATGGTTAGCTTGAATTTAGTGGAGGAATTAGCTGAGCAATGTTTCCATACGGCGGGCAATGCAGCAGTTAATATTCCCGACCTTAAAAAAGGCGAAAAAATCCTCCTCTTTACAACTGCCAAAACCGCCACCAAGCAAGCCCTCCGGGAGTATTTAAGCCAGCATCACCAAAGTATGCTAGTGATGCCTGCAGAGCTGCTATATATAGAAAACCTACCCCTCTTGGGTAGTGGCAAAACCGATTATGTCAGCCTGAAGGAATTAGCCTTGGCTGCAAAAGCAGCCGCATTATAAATGCTGTCAATTTTACTCTGGGGATTTGTTAAGCATGTCTCTGCCGGTCTAGAACCTGTTGCCGGTTTGTCGCTTAAGTTCCGCATTTAGTATTTCTAGGCTTGCTGTTTAACAGAATCACCCAAACCCTGGCGAGTGGTCGTCCTTGACCACCGCCAAGGCGTGCAACGTCCTGTTGCACGGGCTGATTCTGTATAACACCTTCGCCAAGAAATACACAATGTTCCACCAAGCGCTCCGTCACCGGAACAGGTTCTAGCCCTGGGCATAATTAAAGTAGGCTTTTCCAATTCAGCCTGGCTCAGATCGGGTAACTATCGAAGCTTCTATCGCTGTCTGGAGTAACTGCTCAAGACCAGCAACAATCAGGTGAGAAAAACCTAATAAGTTACGTAGGGTGTTGTGGTTACCTGCAAGGCACTTAACGGAGCTTCCGCGACGCAGCCCTCGGAACGCGAGTGACATAGGGATGCGGGGTAAATCACTGTAAAGGTTCTGTCGCGAAGGCCACTGTGCCCTAGGCAAAGCAGTAGATGAGTTTGGCCGAAGCAGGAACCGAGCAGATGATTTATCGCGGAAGTGAAGTATGGTGCCTGGAAGGTATCCACAACACCCGAAGTTGACCCAAAGCAGAATTTATAACCTAAGAGTTACCCAATAATAATCAAAGAAATTGGAGGGATTAGATTATGACTGCCCAACGAGCTTGGTATCAGCCCAAACCCCTGAACGCCTTATTAACTGCCCAGTTTCTATCTGCCTTTGTCGATAACATGATTCTATTTATAACCTTAGCAATTATCAAGCGGGATCAATATCCTGATTATTATCTACCATTAATTCAAAGTGCCTTCTTATTTTCCTACATTGTGTTAGCACCATGGGTCGGACGCTTTGCCGATAAACATCCTAAGTCCCAGGTCTTACTTGTGGGTAACGTCTTGAAATCTGCGGGGATTATTATGCTGTTACTGCAGATTAACCCCGTACTCAGTTATGCCGTAGTTGGTATCGGCGCAGTAGTATATAGCCCAGCCAAATATGGGATATTACCCGAACTAACCAAGGGGGAAAGTGAGCTCTTAAAAGCTAATTCTCAGCTAGAAAGCTTTACCATTCTGGCGATCTTAACTGGTTCTGTAGCCGGGGGCTTTCTATCCGATCAATCCATCCTCTTAGCGTTACTCGTCTGTCTAGTGCTCTATGGCCTGTCAGTGCTTTATAACTTGTTCATTCCGAAGCGAAGTGGCAATTATGCTATCACCTATGCCAAGGCAATCCGTGAGTTCGGCACAGATACTAAAGCACTCTTCCAAAACCCTATAAGTCATTTTTCCCTGGTAGGGACTGGTGCTTTTTGGCAAGCCTCGGCTGTGCTTAGACTGGTAATCATTGCCTGGTTACCAATCACGCTCAACATTGGCGGCAATACTTCGGTGAGTTTAATTCTTGCTGTGACTGGGATTGGGATCGCCATCGGTGCTTCCATTACCCCTTACCTGATTTCGCTCCAAAATTATACCCGGACGGTTTTTTTCGGGCTCGCGATGGCCTGCTGTATCTTTGCCTTTACTTTTATCCACACACTTCCCCTCACCATAATCTTCTTACTGCTAACCGGTTGCTTAGGTGGAATCTTCATCGTACCTATGAATACCTGTTTACAACAAGTTGGCCATCAAAGTATCGGGACTGGGAAAACCATAGCCATCCAGAATTTTGTGGAAAACACCTTTATGTTTTTAGGGGTGGGTACCTACACTTTGGCTTCTTCCGCAAAAATAGGAGTGAATACCTCCATAACTGCTACAGGTATTGCACTCCTGGTCTTTGTAGGCTATATGTTTATCACCCAATTGCGCTCCAAGTAGCGACTGACTGATATTGATAGCTTTATGTTTGCATCAGAAAGTCTTTAGTCTTTTGAAGTGCTTCAGGGCGTTAGTTAGTTCCTGCAGTAATGCTGGCGCGAGTTGTTTACCGCCATAGAGTTCAGCCAAGTAAGCCTTAATAATCTTTTCTGCTACCGGAAAACTTTCGCCCAGCACTGGTTGCAAAGTAGCTAAATATTCTAAAGGTGTGAGCTGAGTAGCTTTGGGATAGCCTTTAGCTGTTAAAAATCTTATGAGTTGCTGGTAAATTCCTGTAATCACACTAACCTGCCTTCGCCTTAGCAGCTTATTAAGTGCTATTCCTGCTAAAACAATAAGCATGATTACTGTCCTGGTAATAACACTAGCCCAGCCGCTCCTACTGCTTGCTGGCGTCGCAGGGCTACTTTCTACTTGCTCTATGTCCGCTGAGGTAGCTTGACTAGGCGAACTAACAGCTAATTCTACAGGTTTGGTAGGTATTTGAAAAGAAGGAGTTGGCTCAAAAGGAACCCAGCCTACCTTGGGGAAATATACTTCCACCCAGGCATGGGCATCACGGTCACGCACCTCGAAAACACCTTCCTCTTCTTGCCATTTCCCTGCTGTAAATCCAGTAACTAAACGGGTAGGAATGTCCAGCGTTCTCAGCATTACCGCCATAGCGGAAGCATGATAGGTGCAATAGCCCTTCTTCGTGTTAAACAAAAAGTAACTGACCATGTCCTCATCTGCTGGCGGTTTATCAATGGTCAAGGTATAGGGATAATTGGCCTTTAGATATTGCTCTACTGCTTTGACCTGGTCATAACGATTAGCTAACCCCGTAACAATTTTGCGGGCTTGTGTTCTAACCCGATCTGGTAAATTTTCCGGCAATTGCATGTAGTTAATCATCCATTCTGCCTCAACCCAATCTTCGTCACCTAGTTGGCGCAGTTGGTCAGTGGACTGGTCATTTATTTCCACCAAAGTTCGGTAGGTCTCACCTGCTTGTATTCCTGGAAAAAGGACTAATTCTCCCAGGGGGTCTACTGAATATTGCTTGTCCTTGATAATGAGGGCTTTGGCATGATAACCTGTGAAAAAAATCTCAGAAGTTGCATTTCCGGCTAAAGTAAACTGCTGGGTAACACTACCGCTACCTTTTAAGCTTTGCTCGAAGGTGCTCTGTTCTTCCCGAATTAAGGCTACCTGGTCATTCACTTTGCTCCAACCCTTACCTGAATAAACATCAAAGCTTTGCCCACGCCAATAGTCTGGGTAAGGGGCTGCCACCTGCATGAACAAAATGTCAGAGGGATTAATCTTCCCTCCTGCCTCTAAGTTTTGGAGGACATTATAGGTTGGTACCTTATTTAGACTAACCATACTGAGCACCTGATTGACCAAGCGATCCCGTATTTCACCAATGGAACTTGCTAAGCTAGAATGCACAGCCAGCACGCTGCTAATCAAGAGAAAGGCAAACAACATCGGCCATAGTACCCTCTGCCAAAGTGGGATGGGTATCACCACTACTCTACTTTGTTGGTGATAACCTCCGCCATGCCAAGCTGCAATACATAACCCAGAGACTAAATAACCTATGGCATAGCCAATGTTACCAATATGTGAAAAATTATAGGCGGTCAGCAACATCCCGGCAAAAAAAATCATCCAGAAATATTTTTTATTCAACAACAAGGGTGTAACAAGAAAAACACCTAAATACCAGCTCGTAAAAAGGAAAGCAGTCTTTACTGGATTTTGTGGCTCTGTCAGCATTCCAAAAATACCAGCCATGCTAAGGCCAGCTAGTAGCCAATATAGGGTGCTGGAGTTTTTCTGAAAGATTCTCAAAACACTAGTAGTTATCGCCGCTAAGATTACCAAGCTTAAGGCCACAAGGGCTAAGCTATTATACCTTCCAGCTAATAACCAGGCCAATGAACCCCAGTAACAGTTCAGGATTGCGACAAAGGTCAGGTTAAACCAATTGCATCTAGGCTTCATTGACCCACACCCTCCAAGATTTCCACGATTCGCTCCCTGTCAAGCTCAGCACTAAGCGCCACTACCCTTGTCTCCCAGCCTGCTTGTTGCCAATTTTCCGGGATTGCTACTTCTGCACTACTGGTTAATAAAATGATTTCTCCAACTCCTGTAGTAACTGACTGGAGTAAAAATTCTACTAGACCTTTCTCAGCGCCTGCTTTGGCTTTAGGCAATGCCACAGTCAAGAGTTCCATGATTTGTTCCAGCGCTTCCGGAGTCCTGACCAAACCCAGATTATGTTGCTGCTGGGCATCTAATAAAAAGTAAAACTCTAGTCCTGCCTGAAACCATGCCCAGGTTAGACTGGCCCCGGCCGTAATCAAAGCCTCATTTTCCTCCTGACAATCTCCCCAATAGCCCAGTATCAGTACTTTGATACCGCCGGTTTCTTCGTTAAAAGCCTTACTAACTAAATAACCTTGGTTGGCTGTGGCTTTCCAGTGGATTTTAGCTAAACTATCCCCCGGGATATAATTTCGAATGCCGTCAGGGAGCATCCCCGCATTGTTGCGGAGATACTTTACTTCCCGTTCTCCGGTATAACCGCCTTGAAAAGGCCGTGGAAATAGAGGCAACAGTAACGGAAACACCTTGACAGCCCCAACCAGTTGCTGAGAACGAGTCCAAGATAATAAGCCAAAAGGATCTCTACCAGAGATAAGCAGGCCTTCTAAATGATAGATGCCTCTTGGCAAAGGACCCGTTTTCCAGGTCGTTTTTTGTTTAATAAATGGGTTTAAATCAATCACCAAACCAAATACTTCGTTCTTTTGGTTAAGGCTATTGAGCATAACCAGCTGGATTTTTAGGTTAAGGATCGGTAAAGGCCATTTATTCTCAATTTCTATGGAAAAAGGCAATAAATCGCCACTACAGATTTCTGTAGGCCAAGCAGTTAGACGTAACTTTAAACTAATGAAAGCTAACCCAAAGGGAAACACATACAGTAGAGCCAACAAACCAGCACCCAGAAAAAAAACGGAGTTCCGATTCACTGACATGATAATAATCATTAGGCCAGTTAATAGCCATGCCAAAATCGGCATGCTTGTTCACCACCCGATACTCTAGTATTCTTGTTGCCTGTAAAGCAAGGTTATTGTTTGAACGCAGTCTGAGCCAGAACTTCCTGGACAACAATTTCACTATCTATTTTCCTGATAAAAGCCTCCCGCTTCAGCACTAAACGGTGAGCTAAAACAGGGACTGCCATTGCCTTGATATCATCAGGGAGGACAAAATCACGTCCTTCTAAGGCAGCCCAACCCTTAGCTGTTTTTAACAAAGAAAGACTGCCTCGCGGACTTGCCCCCAGCAAAACATCTGGATGGCTTCGAGTGGCGCCCACTAGTCTAACAATATACTCCAAAATCGCTTCATCAACATGAATCTTCTGCACTTGTTCCTGCATGAGTAATACTTCTTCAATTGATACCACCTGTTCAATGCTATCGAGGCTACTGTGTTGGATTAACTGTTTGAGTATCTGCATTTCAAAGTCATAAGTGGGATAACCAAGTTTGGATTTAATTAGAAAGCGATCCAATTGAGCTTCAGGTAGTGGGTAGGTTCCAAAAAACTCAATCGGGTTTTGGGTAGCGATTAATATAAAAGGCTTAGGTAATTTATAGGTCACCCCGTCCACTGAAATTTGCCGTTCTTCCATACATTCCAAAAGACTTGCTTGAGTCTTCGGTGTGGCTCGGTTAATTTCGTCAGCAAGAATCATTTGGGAAAAAACCGGACCAGGGTGAAACCCGAATTCTCCGGTTTTTTGATTATAGATATTTACCCCAGTAATATCTGAGGGCATTAAATCCGGGGTAAATTGGATACGACTAAAAGAACATCCCAAGGAGCGCGCTAGAGAACGAGCCAACATGGTTTTACCCATGCCCGGTACATCCTCCAATAGAATATGACCTTGGCAGAGAAAGGTAATCACCACATGCTTGATGACCGTTTCCTTGCCGATTATCACCTTGCCCATATTACTCACCAAGCGATCCATCAGTCGGGATAATTGCTCCATGCTGTCTACACTCCTTTATGCCTTGCAGCTTTTGCCATTTTTAATCTTTAGTGGTAATATTCTGCAATAAGTGTTATTATCCTGCAATTTGATGCCTTTTTCTACATAACCTCGAAGGTTACCCGACTGCCTGCACCTCCAGGCTGGTCTGCAGCCACGATGAGGCGTCGAGCCATCCGGTGCCTCATTTCAGGAACATGGCTAATCACGCCAATGGCCATCCGGTCAGCAGGAAGTTCTTCTAAGGTTGTCATTACTTTATCTAACAGTTCAGGATCCAAGGTGCCAAACCCTTCATCCAAGAAGAAGAATTCTAAGGGGTACTGTCCTTTCAACTGAATCTGGGCTGACAAGGCCAAGGCCAAGGCCAAGGAAGTCAAGAAGGTCTCTCCGCCTGACAGTGTGCTTACAGGTCGCTTAACCCCACCATTACTGTCATCGCGCATCACAAAACCACCCTCGGAATCTACTTCCAGAGCATAACGATTCC
>CAZKEO010000093.1:0-6955 GCA_964551785.1 uncultured Eubacteriales bacterium
CTCGCGGTGCTGTAGCTTCTATTCCACCAATAGCCAACTTCTGTGCAAAACCCAGTATTGAAATAGGAATTGCAGTTCCCGTAATATTGGATAGTTTAACTAAATTGGAGATTTCATCACTGCTGGTTCCTACCAGAGAAGGGTCAAACGTACTTAAGGTGTCCACCGCTGTGCCTGGGGTGACTACCAGATAAGCAGTGCTACGTACGACGGGTGAGCGGTCTTCAAGTTCCATTATGTCCAACATCTTATATTTGGCGGCATCTTCCCCAATAATTATGACTTTCATATATCCGTAAAACAATTGTTTGTCAATTACCTCCTGGATTTTTGTTAAGGCACCTAAAAGTGTTTGATCTGTCGCAGAATAAACAATGCCTTGTGGTGATGGTTTGGAAATTCCTGAACTGCTGCTTTGCCCCTGTTTTGTTGTAGAAGTATACTGCAGGGTTACTGTAGTTTCGCGAGATGCCTTGTTGAAATCAAATCCTATGGCACTAATCTGGGCCATATCTTCATATTCAGTGTAATCCCAGCATCCTGCCAGGATAAGCTGAAATACAATCACAATAGCCAGCAAAAGAATTCGTATTTTCACTTTGCAGCACTCCCCGCTCGTTTATTTTTTATCAGGATACTTAAAGATGCAAGCAGTAGAATAACTACAGAAAAAGGTAAGATAATATAGTTTCCCAAGGCTACTCCAAGAAAATATGCCTTATTATATGAATTTAACCAGATGGATGGGACGAAGATCATAAGTGCTATTATCAGTAGCTGTAATAAGGGTTTTTTGTTATAGAACATTTTGGCAGATGTCCAGGCACAGTACATACACATGGTGGTTTTGCCAATGGCAATAAATTGATAAGTTCCAAAAATAAAAATTTCTAATCCTTGGATGAAATCTCCTAGTTGGATGAGCTTGGCGGCGTTCACTCCCCCAAAGGCTATCCGCTTTGCAAGTTCAGGACCCATGATTGCAATAATAATCATGATTGCAGAAGAAAAGATAACTGCACTAAAGGCTATTCCCGTGATAATCCAGGTATAGTGCTTAGCGGGGTCGGGGATGAACTGTATGATAACCATTAGCAACAGCAGGCATTCAGATGCCCCTCCTAGCATAAAGACAGTTCCTTTGGTAAAACCGAGCAGTGAAGTATCAAAGATCGGAATAATATATTCTACGTGGAAAAATTGAGGGTAAGTAAAGATAAAGGTGGCAAAGTAATTCATAACACCCAACAAAGCCAGCACCTCAACCAATCTTGCAAAGGCTGTGATTCCGCCATTCGCAAGAATTACGCTTACCAATATTAAAAACAGCATAATTACCCAGGAAGGCGTGTAATGCAAAAAAAACACATTCAGCATGGCAGTAAACATGTTCAGTTGGGCAACTGCTACGGCAATGTTGATTAAAATATAGACTATGATAATAGGCGAGCTCAAAAATTTCCCTAGACCAGTTTCCAAGATCTCCAAAACCGTTCCTTGTGGATAGCACTTTCCTAGGTAAAAAATCCATACTGCAAAGGGTATTAGCAATAAAATTCCTACTAAACTTGCCACCCAGGCAGCTCGATCTGTAGCATTATCAATCCAGGTATGAGTGTATACGATATTGCCGATAATACCGATAAAAGCTAAAAAAACAATTTGTTCTCTGGAAAGCTTGATATTTTCCGGCATAAATTCACTCTTCCTCGTGCTTTATAGTATTCATTCTATTGCGATTAAAAGGAGCCAGTAGTCTTAAGCGTTTTTTCATAATACTGAAAGGGGCCCGGATAAAGGTGTCCTTCATGCCTTCAAAATCAAAGGGTACCAAAGGATAAAGGTAAGGAACCGCGAAGGATTCCAGAGATATTAAATGCCAGAAGACAATGACAATACCGTTTATCAACCCGAACGTTCCAAATACACCAGCCAGTATAATGAAAAAATAATTAATCAGCTTGGCCGGATAGATCAGTGAAGTTGCTCCGATAGCAAAGGAGGATATTGTAGCAATAGCTACTACTATAATTAGAGAAGCACTTACATAACCTGCAGTAACAGTGGCCTGTCCGATAACTACAGCTGCCAATGCTCCTACAAAATAACCAACCGAACCTGGTATGCGTAGTGCGGCTTCCCGAATAATACTCATGGATAGTGTCATGACAAGTAGCTCTACAACAGTCGGGAAGGGTACCCCAGCTCTGCCTGTTGCAATATTCAAGGCCAGGGTTGGAGGAACTATGGAATGATTGTAGGTAGCAAAGGATAAATACAAAGGAGAAACAGTTATAGATACTATAAATGCCAAATAACGAATAAGCCTTAAAAAAGAGGAAACCAGAAATCTTTCAGAGTAATCATCCATTGTTTTAAAATTGTCCCAAAAGGAGATTGGAGCTACCAGCCCGAAAGGGCTGTTACTGCAAATTACGGCAAAGTGCCCATCTGCCAGGTATTTTGAGATTACATCAGGACGCTGGGTTGTAATGTATTTTGGGAACACTGATAAGGGTTTATCTTCTATTAGCTCTGCTAAAAAACCGATACCATGGATTATATCTATATCTACATTATTAATACGGCGCCGAGCTTCCACAACTGCTTTTGGATTCGCGATACCTTCAATCCAGAGCAATTGAACTGTAGTATGGGAAAGTACCCCTAGAGTAAAAGTTTCGAAGTGTAGGTTTGGGGTGGGCAGTCTTCTAATAATGAGACTACGATTTGTTTCCAGGTCTTCGGTAAAGGAGTCCATACTGCCATGCACTGTTACTTCATTATCGGGTTTTTCGATGGAGCGCTCTTTTAACAGGCGGCTCCCAATAATCAGAGCAGTATTCAGGTCATTAATAAAAAGGACTGTATCTCCGTTAAAAAGTCCTTCTACAATCTGTGTCATTTGGTCGCTTTGCTTTATTTTAGGCACAGCAATGAATCTTGACTGTATTAGGTGCGGAATATCTTGGGAATTGAAGTTAAAATCAAGCTTCCCTTCTAGCAGAGGTTTTATGATCTTACTGCTGATCAGTTCTCTGTCAGAGATGCTTGAGATATAAGCCACTCCGGCTTGTACTTTACCTTCTAAAACATCATATTTTCCTTCCACCAGCCCGATGCCGTTACCAAAAATGCTATTTAAAAACCCAAAATTTTCATCAATGGTCGCAAAAACACTTCTTTCTTGCGCTTGAGAAGGCAGTTTTGTGGGATATTTTTCTTTAGCACCATTGCTTGAGCAATGATTCATTTTATTAGTTTTGATTTTTGCAGCCTTCTTATATGTTTTCATGGTTATAGTTTTACCTGAGTTGGTAAATTCATACTACAGGTATCTTGAAATACCAGATCATTATCAACATCAACACGAAAGAAAACAAATAAGCCCTTAACGGTTTACTATAATGCAATAACAGCATAGGAAACATTATGTAGCAGAACAATATCGAATAAATTAGGCTCCAACCATTATAGTACTTAAATAGCCCCAAAACATGAGCACAATATTCCACTAATGAAAATACCGCAACCCATTTTGTGATATACAGTATCAGATTTAACCTTCCATTAGGGCGGTTGGGTATAAAAATTAATATTGTACATGGATAGATAATGGAGCAGACAAACAGGTTGGTAAGGAGATGGTTTGCATAAGGTGAAGTGTATTGCCAGAGAGGTTTGTTGTAACCAAATAAATTGTGCAGAAGATCAGCTGAAATAAAAAAAAGGATTGTCGAATGATACTTTTCCCAATTCCGCCAATCACCCTTAAACAAACATATTACTACAGTAATAACAGCTAAACCTATAAAAAACATCACATCACCTCGCGGATTGCCCTAGTCTCATTTTTTGAAAATTCACTAGATAATATTCCTTTAGGTGCTATTTGGGTAACGTCTAAAAGAATGCTCATAACTTTCGTTTAATGAGAAATAATAAAAAATAGATGTTGAATTGAGCATTATAGGGGTGTTAATAATGAATGGGGATTATCTAAAGGGAATGGAACAAGCCTATAGCTTAATTGAACAAGCTAATGACCTGATGATCCATCTTTGGCTGAAGGATACGTTGTTTACTTGGAAATGGTGGCTAGGTGTTGTGATGTCAACTGTTCCATGGATTATATGGTTCATCTTCAGAAGGCAAGAAAGTAAAGATCGGCTACTATTAGCTGGATTTTTTGTAATGCTGATTGCGTCTTGGTTTGACGTACTAGGTGTGCTATTCGGATTATGGTCATATTACCATAATGTTGTTCCATTTTCTCCAGCCTTTGTGCCATGGGATTTTACATTGCTTCCAGTTATGACAATGTTTTTCTTACAAATAAAACCCAGAATAAGCCCATGGTTAAAGGCAATTGTTTTGTCGGGGATAAGTTCTTTTATGGCTGAACCACTCTTTGTATATATCGGGCTTTACAATCCAAAGCATTGGAAGTTTATTTATTCCTTTCCAATACTTGCTGTGATTTATTTAATGGCCCATTGGCTTTCTAGGAGAGTAGCTTTTAAGGAATTGGACAAACAATAGTGAAGAATTTAACAGGTCAAACCTCCTATTGTATTTAATTCATCTGCGATAAAGAGGTCTTTTTGTGCTGTCCGAAATTAGGGGTTAGTTCATATTGCGATCTGGAAGGGTTCTTTTGATTAGAGTAGAATATAGAAGTAACAACATCGTTGCAGCGGAGGAAAACAAATGAAATTTAAATCAGTAATAACTACTTTGGCAGTAGGTTGTGTTTTGGTGATTAGCGGGGCTAAAGTTGGGGGGGCGGAGGAGCTACCCAAGTTTCGTGATATCAAGGGCTCTTTTGCCGAGCAAGCCATCATTAGCTTAGCTGAACAAAAGCTAATCCGTGGTGTCAGTGCCCAGCAATTTGCACCAGCGGGAGAAATCACTCGCCTCCACTTTGCCTGCCTGCTAGCTAAAACGTTGGGAGTGCAGCCCTTTTTTCCAACAGAGCCGACTTTTTCCGATCTCCCTGCTAATACTGTGGAAACAGGCTACGTAGAGGCGATGGTAAAGCTGGGGATTATTAAAGGCCAGGAGGCCAATCGCTTTGGCGGAGATAGTAATCTGGAACGTCAAGATGCGGCAGTACTACTTGCCAAAGCGCTAGCTATGCCGACTGAGGAATCAGATGCTCAGGAGTCAATGAGTTTGGAAGCATATAAGGACAAGCCACAAATTGCTAGTTATGCTTTAGCGAGCATCACTTCTCTCACAAGTAAGGGTTGGTTAAAGGGGAAAGGTGGCTATTTTTATCCAACCCGGAAGCTGACACGTGGTGAGGCAGCGGTACTAGTGGATTGCCTTTTAGAGACCGTTAAGTCAGGCAATAATCCCTTGGCGGTTAAGTACACGGTTACTAGAACAGCTAATGCCCAGCCACAGCCCACCCAGGTCCCGCAACAGCGGATGGCAGTGACATATCAGGTAGTTGCAGAGCAGTCAGATGACTTATTTCAGCAAACAGAAAGGAAATACTATCCTGGCCCTCCCGAGGGACTAGCAGGAACAAGTGATACTTGGACGGGTTTTTTGCGACAACAAGGAAGGGATATTATCGTTGACTTAGGCGAGCTCAAAAATATCTCCAGCCTTTCGCTAGAATTTATGCAGCATGCCAGACAGGGTGTGTACTTACCTAAACACCTTCAAGGGGCAGTATCAGCAGACGGTGTAGCCTGGTATCAACTTGGAAACGCCTCTCACGAAATAGCAACTTCCGATAAAAACGTTCAGAACGTCAAGTTGTCCCTGAGTTTCCCTGCTCTAACTACCCGCTATATTAAGCTCAGCTTTCCGGTCGAGGTCTGGGCTTTAGCTAGGCACCTCACGGTTAATGCAGGAATCCCGGGAGAAACGCCGGTGCTGTTGGCTCCTGCCAGTAATGGTGGGAAAGATGAAGCATATCTGCAAGACCGGGACATCAAAGATATTCTGCTAGTGTACACAGGCAATCAAAGCGAACAGCATACCTACACTGGGAATGATTTTTTGCCTTTAGTTGCTTACGTGAGTCCCCAGGTAAAACTCCAGGGAGAGATGTTTGACACCATGTTGTTCCTTCCCTATCTCAATATGCCCTGTACTAAAGAGGCTTGGACGGCTTACTTAGACGATTTGTTTACACCAGCAAGACAGTTAAGTGCATTGGAAGCAACTATGACCAGGCTTAACACTATTACTGGTAGCCGTAAAAAAGAAAAGGTAATCCTGACACTCCCCTATCCTGATAGTAGGCAGGAAGCCTTTGATCGTAACATCACTTTTTCAGCAACTTATGTGGGAGCGGAGCAAGCCGCTAAAAATCGATTGAAGGCAGTCCAGTCGTTTTATGGAGAAATGATGAAAAAATGGCAGGAGGCTGATTTTCAACACCTTGAGCTAGCGGGGATTTACTGGTATGAAGAATCCATAAATTATGCTAATTATCAAGAGCCTAACTTGGTACAAAAAGTGGCTAGTTTAGTCCAGGATAATGGTCAAAAGTTCTTTTGGATCCCCTATTATGGTGCGTCAGGCTATGCGGATTGGAAGTTCTTGGGCTTTACTCACGTATTCTTGCAACCTAATTATTATGCAACCCAGACCCCGCCACTTGCACGCATGACCGGGGCAGCCAATTTAGCTAAACGGTACAATACTGGAATCCAAATCGAATTAGATAACCGGGTGTTTGGTAACCCAGTTTTTACTGAGCTATTTTATCAGGAATTAAACAGAGCAAAGCAACTAGGCTTGAATGGCGACACCGTTACTGCCTATCATGTAGGGACGAAAGGGACAATCATTGACTCTGCCTATAGTAATTTCCCGGAAATGCGGCGGATTTATGACGACCTTTACAAGTTTATAAGTGGCACCTAAAAAGGAAAAAGCCAAAAAGCCTGGAGTCCTCCCCAGTACCGTCAGTTACGTCTGTATGCAATGTAAA
>CAZKEO010000094.1:0-6949 GCA_964551785.1 uncultured Eubacteriales bacterium
GTGGATGGACGACTCGGATGGGTGTCTGCGGTGCTGCCACGTTGGGTCATAGCGAAAAAACAGAAGATTCCAGGATTGGTTGTACCTCAAGCAAATGGAGACGAAGCAGCCTTGGTGGAAGGCTTAGAGATTTACGCTCTGGCAAGTCTGAACACTGTGGTCAATGCTATCCAGGGTAGTGTGCTTTATCCAAGGCATCAGGTGGACATTGAACGTTTGATGAAGGGTGCTGAGTTAGGGGTAGCTGATTTTGCTGAAGTTAAAGGGCAAACTGTCGCAAAGCGGGCGTTAGAAGTAGCTGCTGCTGGCGGGCATAATCTCTTGCTATTAGGACCGCCAGGCTCTGGCAAAACTATGTTGGCTCGTCGCTTGCCGGGAATTTTGCCCCGGCTAAATATTGAAGAAGCCCTAGAAGTCACCAAAGTATATAGTATTGCAGGCATGTTGTCTGCCGATAATCCTTTAATCAATGTTCGTCCCTTTAGAACACCTCATCACAATGCGTCGCGCTCAAGTATCACGGGAGGTGGGAGAATACCTCAGCCAGGTGAGATCACCTTGGCAAATAATGGGGTGTTGTTTTTAGATGAACTTCCGGAGTATGACCGTTCAGTTCTGGAGTCACTTCGACAACCTTTAGAGGATGGTAAAGTCACTATTTCGCGGGTAAATGGCTCTGCTGTATTTCCCACTAAATTCATTTTAGTAGCATCTATGAATCCCTGTTATTGTGGATATTATGGTGACCCGGTAAAAGAATGTACTTGTAGTGCTCATTTAGCCCAAAAATATTTACAGAAGATTTCAGGTCCCCTCCTGGATCGGATTGACCTTCAACTAGAGGTGCCTAGGATGGCTTATACTGAATTAGAATCCAAGGAAAATACCGAGAGATCAGCAACAATCAGGGAAAGAGTGGAAGAGGCACGTAGGCTTCAACAAAAGCGGGGAATTAATTGTAATGCTCGTATGAACGTTAAAGAAGTTAGAGAGTATTGTCAACTGTCTAGAGAGGCCACCACTTTATTAAAGAGTGCTTTTGATCGGCTGGGCTTAAGTGCTCGTGTGCTTGAGCGCATCAAAAAAGTAGCCAGGACTATAGCTGACTTAGCAGCAGAAGAAAGCATCCAGGTAGCCCATATTGCAGAGGCACTTCAATACCGTAACCTTGACCGTAAATATTGGGGATAGGTTCGTTTGAAACCAAGCAAATTCCAAATAGCTACTCCTTAAAAAATAAGAAGCAGAGCTCTGTAGCTCTGCTTGCTGTATACCTAAAGAAAGTACTAATTTGGTGGCTATGTACAACTAGGGTTGCCACCTGCGTACAAGATGCTGGGTGCTTGCTTTCTTGTTATTAAACTTATTTTGTGACTTCATTCAGTGCTAGTACTAATTTGGCTGGGTCTACTCCATGAGCAAGGGCCCCTTGCTCGATATTTTCATATCTTGCTGATGCTCAACCAAAGCACCCCATACCATGCCGGCGGAAAACTTCTACAGTCTTTGGAAATTTGGTAACAACCTGAGTAATTGTCATATCTTTGGTGATTTCCATTTGCGTCCACCTCATTGTTAGTTGATACTCATATAATAGTAACATTACATAAAAAATGCAAGATTCTGAGTTATTTATTTTAAATTAGCAGCAGGTATTTTTATTTTTGGGTAGAATTACCTTAAGATAAAATGGTAAAAAATGGATAAACAATAGATGCGGAGGGATTAGTTTGATTGAGGAAGTTAGAACAATGCAAAACGAATGTAAGATAACTCCTTTTGCTATTGAAAACGCCTGTGAGATTAATTGTACTGAAGACGCCACTAAAAATAAACAAGTCTTTATTAATATAAAAGAAAGCATTGAGACTGGTGGAACAAAGAAGTTTTGCGCTCATGTTACAATAGACTATGTTAAGTTTTCAATTCCAGGAACAACTGATGGTAGTACCAAAGACTTTACTTTACACAGAGATACCGCTTCAGTAAATATGAATGCTGGAGGCCAAAAGGTGGAGATAATAACGGCGGGTGCCAGAGTTGTGGGCATTAATTTTGCGAAAAAATAATAACTAAGCAGTAAACCGAGCTGTTGCTCGGTTTTTTATATCTCGAAGGTTATATCGTAATATTTAGATTGAAAGGCTTTTAGTTACCCGTCGTGTGAGTCCTACTTGTTAACCTTTAAGGATTTTACTGCTTGTTCCAACCCATCAACCGTTAGTTGATACATTGGAAAAACTGTCTTGATTAGCTTAATAGTATAGAAACCGTAACAAGTATCCCAGCGTATTTGTGGGATGGGGTTCAACCAAACATTATGCGGATAATGCTGGGCAAGTCTTTCTAACCAGACTAGCCCAGGTTCGTCATTTGTTTGACTCCAGTCAATAATCCCGTCAATTTTGGTCAGTTCGCTTGGAGCCATACTGGCATCCCCGACCACTATTAGTTTGTAGTCAGAATTATACTGGCTTAATAGGGACATTGTTTTGATGGCATTTCGATAATTGCAGGAGGGGTCAGGGAAGATATAATCATAAACACAGTTGCGAAAATAGAAAATTTCAAGGGCTTTCAAGTGAGTGGCTTGGTTAACTGCTGTAAAGAGTTGATTACAGATTTGGTAATAAGGCAACATTGAATTTCCAGAATCCATTAATAAGATGATTTTCACCGTATTTTTGCGGGGTCTAGTCCAGACCAGTTTTAACTTGCCGGCATTATTGCAGGTTGAGGTAATGGTTGCATCTAAATCTAAAACGTCTTTTGGTCCTTCCAACCTGCTAGAGAACTGTCGGAGTTTACGCAGGGCTACCTCGAATTGGCGCACTCCTAATGTCTCATCACCGCGAAACTCTTGAAATTTGCGTTCGCCAGCGACCTTTACGGCTGACTGCTGTCGTGATTCTCCCCCAACTCTGATTCCACCAGGATGGTAACCGGAATGGCCAAAAGGTGAGGTGCCCCCAGTACCTACCCACCGCGAACCACCGTGGTGCTCCGCTTTTTGCTCTTTTAAGCGTTGTTCAAACATGGCTTTTAACTGGGAGAGGTCTAGATTTTCTAATTGGTATTTTAATTGCTCTGCTTGATCGATGTTAATAGTTAAAGGTGGTAAAGAATTTTCCAACCATTTTAGAATCTGTTCACTGATTTGGGCGGGGGTTTCAATACCTGCAAAATATTGTTGAAAAGCTAGGTCATAACGGTCAAACTGGGTTTCGCTTTTGACCAGAATCGACCTAGTTAGGTAATAAAAGCTGGTCAAGCTGGAGAGGGCTAACCCTTTAGCCAAAGCCTCCATTAAAGTCATCCACTCATTAAAGCTAACTGGAACGCCTTCTTTTCTAAGTAGGTAGAAAAAATCAATAAACATAGCGTCCCTACTTTCTACCAATCCCGGTTAAAACGGTTTTTGACCGGACGGGTATCATTGTTTCCACGGTGCCGTACCCGGCGCAGAATTAAATCAAAGTCTTGATTCTTTTTAAGCAAAGCACCGAGAAAAGGTAAATCTTCATAAATACGTTGGGGGTCAATGCCACCGACTACTAAGGCTTGGAGCCAATCTAGTAGCTCACTAGTACTGGGCTTTTTCTGTAGATCATGACTGCTCCTGAGCCAATAAAAAGCCTTCATTGCTTCTAATAACACGGTTTTTTCTAGTGTAGGATAGTGAACTTGTATAATTTGTTCCATCATTTCTGGTTCTGGGAAAACTATATAATGGAAGATACATCTTCTCAGGAAAGCATCAGGTAATTCTTTTTCAGCATTACTGGTGATTATCACGATTGGTCGCTGCTTGGCCGAAATGGTTTCAGCTGTCTCGTGAATGTCAAAACTCATGACGTCTAATTCCCAAAGTAGATCATTTGGGAACTCTAGGTCAGCTTTATCAATTTCATCGATCAGCAAGACCACTGGTTGATCGGCAACAAAGGCTTCGCCCAACTTTCCCAGTTTAATATATTGCTTAATGTCAGCAACATTCTTATCACCAAATTGACTGTCATAGAGGCGTTGCACTGTATCATAGACATAAAGCCCTTCCTGCGCTTTGGTGGTAGATTTAATATTCCAGATTAACAAATTTAACCCCAAGGCTTTTGCGATACTCCGAGCTAAAACCGTTTTGCCTGTCCCAGGTTCGCCTTTGATTAGGAGTGGTCTGCCTAAGGCCACCGCAACATTTACACTGTTCCGTAAATCCTCCGATACTATATAATCCTCAGTACCTTCAAAAGCTGTTCGAGTATTGCTCATGGTAACCTCCCACTGTATATAATAACGTCATCAGAATACCAGAATTAGTGTCAAAAAGTCAATTATTCAAGCTTTGAACTTCGCTACTTGCTGAATAACCATGTCTAAAAACGAGCTTTCTAGGTTCTAGCTATTATCCCTCCTTCATATTTTAGTTAACGGGTAAAAAAGGAGGGATAGGGTAGGTGAGTAGTTACTGGAAGTTGATATGTCGGTACAAGGCAATCGGGAAGTTGCTTTTTTTGTTCGTCACGCTAATAATCTGCGGCTTATATCACAAGGCGGCACCAGCAACAGCTTGGGCAGCCGTAAAACCTGTAGTTCAAGGGCAGGGTAGTAATAGTAACTCGAAAAGTGTTTATTGGTTAGATGTTAATCAAGACACGCAATTACTTAAAGTTATGAAAGGTAATTCCCCAGTTAGAGTAGTAATTGTTTCTACAGGTAAAACCAGTACTCCAACTCCAAATGGCACCTTTCAAGTTCAAAATCGGGGACCTTTTTTTAGTGTCGACTTTGCATCAGCCAAATACTTTACCAGCTTCAAGGGTTGGGGTAAATATATGTTCCACTCAATTATTTTTGATAAGCGTGGCAAGCAAATTATCGCGAGTGCAGCAGAACGGCTCGGTTTCAAAGCTTCGCATGGTTGTATTCGCATGCCTATCCATGATGCCTATTGGATTTATAAAAATATTCCAGCGGGTACAAAAGTTGTCATCCATTCTACCAACAAGACCAACAACGTAAAGACCAAAAAGTTACCTGTTTTTAGTTTGGAGGTTAATGGCAACAAGGTGAAATTCAGTCAAAAGCCCCGTTGGGTTGCTGGAACTCTAATGGTGCCAAGCAAAGATTTAGCAAGTTGGATAGGTGCAAATATTGAGTGGAATTCTCGAGAAGTGAGTGCTAGTTTAGTTAAACAGGGGCAAAGGTGGAAATTCCCTGTCAGCATACCCCAGTTGCTTGTGGCAGATCATAGCATAGCACTTCCTATTCCGGCCTTATTAATTCATAAAACTATCTGGCTACCCTTTGAAGCGACGGTAACAGCACTAGGTTATCAGACGCAGTGGTCTGCCAAGCAAAATCAACTTACAGCCATCAAAAAAACAGAAGGAGCTTTAGCAAATACCATTTTCATAAATGGTAGGCCGTTAGGTTTGCAGCGCTTATTGGATACAGAACAAGGCCAACTGTTAGTGCCCATCACGGAAATTTCTCAGGCCTTGGGGGCCATGGTCAGTCAAGCAGTATATCAAGAAAGATCAGCAGACTCTCCAAATCAACAATTTTATACGCAATTAATGGTTACCCTGCCCGATAGAGATGTCATTTTTTCTGTTGATAGTTGCACTTATTCTGTGAATGGGGTTAGTTTTATCAGTAAAATCCCTGTTAGAGATAAACAAGGACAATATTATATGGGGCTACAGGATTTTGCTACGGCAATAGGATTAGAAACTATCTTCAAAGATAATACTATTCAGATTAATACTAAAAGGTTTGTTTCCGATGAACTCTTGTAAACTTATTTCAAAAAACGCCCGATGAGCTATAAACTCATTTTGGGCGTTTTTGCTACAAATACTTAAATAACTCAAAAAATTAGGAGGGATTTGCCGATGTCTGTCGAATATTTCATCCCAAAACATCTGGGAGGTGACTTTTTGAGTAAAGTTAAGGTGGCTTTATTACAGCTTGATATCCAACTGGGAAAGCCGGAACAAAACCGAGAAAAAGTTCTCCGCCAGATCACTACTGCAGTCGACCAGGGGGCGCAAATAATCACCTTGCCGGAGCTTTGGACGACCGGTTATGCCCTGCAAGACCTAAAAGAGCTTGCACCTGAAACTGAAGTGACGTTGGAAAGCTTACAGCAGGTTGCTAACAGCAAAAAGATTTGGATCTTTGCCGGGTCTATGTTAGAGCAGGTTCAACAAAAATTTTTCAATACCACTTTTGTTATTAATGATTCCGGTCAAATAGTAGGTAAGTATCGCAAAACACACCTTTTTAGTCTAATGAATGAAGATCAATATTTTTCAGCAGGTGATGAAATTTGTGTAGTTGAGACCCCTTTCGGTAAAGTAGGTACTGTAATTTGCTATGATCTTAGGTTCCCTGAACTTATCAGGCAAATCGCAATCCTAGGAGCAATCATCACAGTTGTCGCTGCCGAATGGCCACATCCTCGTTTGGCCCACTGGAGAATCCTAAACCAAGCCAGAGCCATCGAAAATCAAAGCTTTATTCTTGCTGTTAACCGTACAGGGGTTTCGAAAAATACCCATTTCTGTGGGAACTCCATGATTATTGACCCTTGGGGGGAGATATTAGCTGAGGCCAATGAAGCAGAAGAGATCTTAATTGCAGAGCTTGATTTGACCCAAGTAACCAAGGTGCGGAATACCATTCCTTGTTGGAGTGATAGAAGAATAGACCTTTATAGCTAAACTTAGATAAAGGAAGGATGAATTATGAATGTATTCCTTCGGCATAAGTATGCATAGCATAATCTGGAGAGGTAGTCGCTTCTTAATTACAAAACGACCCGCTTGTGCTAATTTTGGCGCTAACCAGTGGGATTGCCCAGGAGGGGCTTTAGAGATAGGAGAGACACCGGAAGAAGGACTACTTCGCGAAATATCTGAGGAAACAGGGATTATGGTAAAGGTGC
>CAZKEO010000095.1:0-6826 GCA_964551785.1 uncultured Eubacteriales bacterium
GACGGGCCAAATTGATTCCAAGTTTGGCTTAGTAATGAATAATGGTCAAGCGCTGGCAGCTATTAAGGAGGCTCTCACTCTTCAGAATGTTGAGGTTAAGGGTATCCATTGTCACATTGGCTCGCAAATATTCGAATTAGAATCTTACCAACATGCCGCTCAGGTAATGATGAGCTTTATCGGGGAAATTAAGCAGGAAACAGGTATCACCATTTCAGAGTTAAATCTAGGTGGCGGCTTTGGTATCTACTATCATGGTTCAGACCAGCCTGCCAAAATAGCTGTCTATGCAGATTTGGTAATGTCGACTATTCAAGCAGAAGCCATTAAATTAGGCCTACCAGTTCCACAGGTAACTATTGAACCAGGACGTTCCATTGTTGGAAATGCTGGTACCACCCTTTATTCAGTTGGGTCAGTAAAAAATATCCCAGGGGTCCGGACTTATGTAGCTGTCAATGGTGGGATGACGGATAATCCTCGACCTGCCCTCTACCAAGCAAAATATGAAGCTCTACTAGCGAATAAAGCCGATCAACCTGAGCAGGAGATTGTTTCTATAGCCGGTAAGTGCTGCGAATCGGGAGATATGCTAATTTGGGACCTTGCTCTCCCAAAAGTAGAACGAGGAGATGTTTTAGCGGTATCTTGTACCGGAGCGTATAATTATTCCATGTCTAGTAATTATAATAGAATCGGCCGTCCTGCAGTTGTCTTGGTTAACCAAGGTCATGGAACACCATTGGTTCAAAGAGAGACTTTTGAGGATCTGGTGCGCAATGATTTAGTGCCAGAGCGGTTAGCAAAAGTAAACCAAAATTCAACAGTTCTTAAAACTTTAGCTAGTAAATAGATCGTTATCTGCCGGTCAACTTACCTTAATTTCCCTATTGAATTAGGGTAATTAAGGTTTTTCTTTCTCAAGGAAGTTTGGTAATAATTATAATTTCGGGCAAAACTAACTGAGAGTAGGAAAAGAAGTACTCTTGAATATTGGCTTGCGAAGCATTAATATTGTATAATAATCAAGTGGGTTCTAGATGAAATATAATTTGCTAAGAGCCTTATGGTTAAAAATACAGGAATCGAGCAGGTTAGAAAACTTTAATTTAGGAGGCCTATGGATGGAAAAGAAACAGAACACTCCAGATAACCAGGGTTGTTGTGGTGGTCATGGTCAAAGCAAGAATGGACATGGTCATGGTGGCGATTGTGCTTGTCAAGGACATGGTGAAATGAGTCATCCGGGGGGACATCCTAGCGGAGATGAAAAAAATCCTTTGCGGCTATTATTTTGGGAGACTACCTCTGGTTGTAACCTTCGTTGTGTGCACTGCCGTGCAGTTGCCCAACCAGAGCGAATTGAAGGCGAATTATCTACCCAGGAATGTTTTAAGATCATTGACGATATTGTTAGTTTCTCTAATCCCATCTTGATCCTAACCGGTGGTGAACCACTTTACCGACCAGATTTTTTTGAAATTGCGGAATATGCTAATTCTAAGGGATTACGCGTAGCGATGGCTACTAATGGTACGCTGGTAACTGAAGAAATTGCCCAAAAGATCAAAGATGTTGGGATTCAGCGGATTAGTATAAGTCTCGACGGTTCTTGTGCTGCCACTCATGATGCCTTTCGTGGGATTCCGGGTTCTTATGAGGCTGCACTCCAAGGTTTTAGAAATCTTAAAAAGATGGGCCTTAGTGTCCAGTTTAATACCACTGTAGCTAAGCATAATCTCCATGAAATGCAGGATATCATGAAGTTAGCTGTAGATATTGGGGCTGATGCGCTGCACATCTTCATGCTAGTACCAGTAGGCTGCGGTGTGGAGATCGCTGAAGAGCAAATGGTTTCAGCAGAAACCTATGAAGAACTGTTAACTTGGTTTTACGATGAATCCAAAAAGGTGCCAATTGAGCTGAAAGCTACCTGTGCGCCCCATTATCACCGGGTAATGCGCCAAAGAGCGAAAGAAGATGGTACTAAACTAACTATCCAGTCACATGGGATGGCAGCTGTAACCAAAGGTTGCTTAGCTGGTAGTGGAGTGGCATTCTTGTCTAGTAAAGGTCAGGTCCAACCTTGTGGTTATTTACCAGTAAAAGCTGGCAATATCTATGAACAAAGCCTTAAAGAGATTTGGGAATCTTCCGAGGTTTTCCACGACTTACGGGACCCCAATAATATGAAAGGTAAGTGTGGTGTTTGCGAATACCGCATGGTTTGTGAAGGTTGCCGAGCTAGAGCCTTTGCTAAAGATGGAGACTATCTAGCAGAGGAGCCGTATTGCTCTTACATCCCCAAAAACTACCAACCGAAATAAACCAGGATAAATCAGTCCCGGTAAGTATTAAATACTCCTTGAAAACAAAAACTACTAGTGCAGAAATTTCAAGGAGGGATCTCACAAGTGACAACACAAAAAATCAAACTAAAAGCTCAAGGTCATTGGGTAGGTGGTGTCAAAGCCTCCATTTCGATACCGAATCATAAGTCTTTTGAAACTGATATGCCTCAGGAAATGGGAGGTACAGATGCTGTCCCCTGTCCCATGGAATATCTCTTGGGTTCCTTAATGGGCTGTGAGTTAGCCACTATGGCTAATGTAGCTAAACAGATGAAGTTCAACTACCAGGGAGTTGAAATGGTGACTGAAGGAGATATTGACCCCAGAGGAATGCAGTTGGTTCCAGGTGTAAAACCCTATTTTCAAGAGGTTAGACAGATTATCAAGGTTAAAACCGGAGAAAGTCAGGAACGTCTTGAACAATTAAGACAGCAAACTGAAAGCCGTTGCCCGGCTTTTAATCTCCTGAAGGATGTAGGTGCCGGACCTTATGTATCCTGGGAACTATTGCACTAAAACAGTATCAAGAAGAAAAACAGGTTGCAAGGTCTGAGACCAGGCAACCTGTTTGTATTTTAGAAAGTAGATACTTGGTGTGGGCAAATTAGACATCTTTAGTATAAGAGAAGCGGATCCCACAACGGTCACATTTCGCGATAAACTTATACTTTCCCGCAGGCAGTTCTTCCCCGAGATAATCATCTAGCGCTAGCTGTACAGCTGTTGCAGTTTGCGCTTTAGGCTGTTCTATTGCTAAGCCACACTTTAGAACTACGGCATTACCCCTGATCCTGCAACCAGGACAAACAGGTTTGCCGTCAATTTGAATAGCGGGAACTAGGGGAGGTTTTTTTCTGCTATTGGTTCTTTGGGGAGACATCAGTGCACCTCTTCCAGTAATAAGCTTACTCTATAATTATAGCATAAGGAACTTTACTAGGAAACAGTCAGCATAGCACAACAAGCAGGAGAGCCTGCTTGTTGTGCTATGCTGACTGTGGTAAAATAGCGATATTACAACAAGAAGTGAAAGGACAGCATTATGGGAGCGAGAGTATATAAAACTGGTATAGCGGTAACCTTGGCCTCAGCAATTTGCCTCTATTTAGATATCCCGGTGATCTTTGCTGCATTATCGGCCGTAATCAATATGAAACCATCAATTATCCAGTCCTGGAAAAATGCCTGGGAACAGGTTGCCGTTCACCTGATTGGGGTAATGATAGCATTTGCAATCGGGCTCACCTTTGGTACTAAGCCGAATGCCTTAACGATGGGCTTGGCAACTGTGCTAGTGATTTGGCTGTGTGGTCGACTGAGCTTGGCAGGGAGTTCCATGATGGGAGTCTTAACAGCGCTGTTTATTCTTACTGCAGCCCCGCAAGATTTCGTGCCACATGCTATCGTGCGAACACAGTCCATTTTTGTGGGATTGCTGACCGCTCCGGCGATTAATTTCTTAATTTGGCCACCACGTTATGGGGAAAAGTTAAGAGCAGTCTTGCAAATCATCGCTGAACAGGTAGTGAGTGATTTTGCAGATACGATAGCAAGATTTGTCCAATTAAATCCCCTGTCAGAACAAGAAGTACTGCTCAAACAGGAAAAGCTGAAACAATTGATGAACAGTGCCGAGGATTTATTGGGACGCTACCGAGAGCAAACGGGAAAGGTCAAACCTAAACGCAATAAACCATCCAACAATCCCGATCTTTTGGAAGGATATTACAACTATCTGCAAGGACTATTCGAAAAAACAGTAGACCTGACGGAGGTTATCACCCAGCGTGTGACCCGGCGGGAGAGGGCTGGCAACCAACCCCTCAGCCCAGAGTTTATGGAAGTACTTAACTTGGTAACACATGGTACTGAAACGGTAGTTCACCTCAACCAACTGCTCCAGCAGGCAATCTTTGCTGAAGGAGTAGAGCGGCCGGAAGCAACTACTCATCGTTATTGGGATGAGCTGGCCCAGGTGATTGAGTCTTGGCATGGCAAATTTTCCGGTAGTTATTACCTCCATGCTCTGGTGGAGGTAGGTGTGGTAATCCGAGAAATTAAATGGGCTTCCGATAAAGCTCGGGATCTTTTTAAAGAAATCCAGTAATTGACTGTGGACTCGGAAAATGTTAAAATAAAAGTGACTGCAGTCAATTATCGTCAAGGTCATAAATGTACTTTGGTCAGAGGCGGAGGATTTTAACGATGACTAATCCACTGATTATTGATATTCAAACTGTTACCCAAAAGGATGTCGCCCACGCAGGGGGTAAAGCCGCTAATTTGGGAGATTTAGCCCGGGGGTTAAAAGTACCACCGGGATTTTGTATTACTTCAGAGGCCTACAAGAATCATGTAGACCAGGCCAAAACCCAGGAGAGCATCTTAACACTGCTAACTGGGGCAAATCTCCAAGATCTCAGTGTAGTGGAAAAGCTCAGCTCAACAATTAGTCAGTTGATCATGGAACTCCCCATGCTCCCAGCGGTTGAGGCTGAAATTAGCTTAGCGTATCAGCGGTTAAGCAAAGATCAGGAAGATTATCTGGTGGCAGTGAGGTCTTCGGCAACTGCAGAGGATGCGCCTGAAGCCTCTTTTGCAGGTCAACAGGAAAGCTATCTCAATATAGTTGGTTTACCGAACGTATTAGCGATGGTCAAAGCCTGTTGGGCCTCGCTTTGGACTGCCCGAGCTATTCATTACCGGGCTCAAAAAGGCTATGACAACGAAAGTGTGCAGATGGCTGTGATAATACAACAAATGCTACCTGCCCAAATTTCAGGTGTAATGTTTACAGCAAATCCAGTTAATAATTCCCGCAAGCAAATGCTAATCGAAGCTACACCTGGTCTAGGCGAAGCCTTAGTTTCTGGACTGGTAACTGGAGAAAAATATATTGTTTCCAAAAAAGGTTATCAGCTCCTGTCAGTTACGGGCGCTAATCCCACCAAAGGCCCACTCTTCACAGAGATGCAAATCAGACAACTAGCTCATTATGGGTATAAAATTGAACAATACTATGAGGGTTATCAGGATATCGAGTGGGCGTATTTAAAGGGAGAATTTTATTTTCTCCAGACTCGACCGATTACTACCCTTTCAGACGAGTTGCCTCCGGAGATTAAATGGGAGCAACTAAACCCAATTCAAACAGAAATCATGACAACCATCGTCGAAAGGTTTCCAGAGCCAATCTACCCTATTGATGGCGCAGTTACCAAGGTATTTTTTGCTGCGCAGTTTGAAAGTATGGCGAAATTAGGTTACCATGTCCCAGAAACTGATTGGACCCGAGTTGAAAAAGGCATTTTTCCGGAGTTTTTTATTCCTCCGGTGATTCGACCAGGCTGGAGCCGGCTGTTTACATTCTTGAAGCTCAGAAAAATAATCAAGTCTGATCCCGCGAAGGTCTGGCGTCATGAGTCCCACTACTTAACCCAACATATCACCTTTGTTAAAAATAAGAAGTTAAGAGACTTTTCTTATGAAATTGTCTTTGAATATTTGGAGGATGCCATCAAGGAAATTCATTTATTCACCCTGATGCGCTACACCTATTTTACTGAAAGCCGCCTCCCTAGCAGAATTTTAACAGGGCTCTTAAGAAAACTCTTTGGTTCGGAAGCCCAAGAGATTCATGAAAACCTCTTAGCTGGGATTGAATGTATCACACTCGAAGTTAATCAGCAGTTGCGCCTGCTTGCTGAAAAAGCAGCATCATTGCCAGCGGTTAAGCAACTGATTGCAAGCAGTGACCCCCAAGTAATACCTGAGCAGCTAAATACTGTTCCTGGTGGCACGGAGTATCTTGCTCATTTTGCCAACTTTATCGAACAGTACGGCGATCGGGAAACCACGATTGGCCTCGGTGGTCTTGGTGTACCTACCTGGCGGGAAGCTCCCGAGGTAGTTTGGGGCATCCTTCAGGCCATGTTGAGAGGGGGGCTCGCGGACGAAATAAAGCGTGAGCAAGCCCTGCAGGAGCGCCGTAAGCTGGCAGAGCAAAAGTTAACAGCCCGTTTGAATAGTGGGCTCTGGGCAGTTTTGCCGATACGAAAGTTTGTCTTCAAGCTGATTAAGCACAGCCGGAGTTTTGCAGCCTTTCGAGAAAACAGTCATTTTGATTTAGCCAAAGCATTGGGTGTTCTGCGTCTGCTCTATTTAGAGTTAGGGAAACGCCTTACCCAACAAAAGATCTTGGCTGAACCGCAAGATATTATGTATTTGAGCTATTATGAACTCAAAGATCTAATCTACGAGTTGTTTCACTATAGCTGTATTAAAGAAAAAACTTTGCATCAAAGAGTTGTCGAAAATAAAGCTTTTTACCAACGGAGATTAAATAGGTGGAAAGCTAGAGGAACTAAAAAAGTCAGAACCGGTGAGGAATTGCGTGGTGTACCAGCCTGTAGTGGCTTAATTACCGGCCCAGTTCGAATCATTCATGACCCTAGGGAGTTTTATAAGTTAAAAGT
>CAZKEO010000096.1:0-6817 GCA_964551785.1 uncultured Eubacteriales bacterium
ATACTAATTATAATCATCTTTTTTGGTAACATTCTTGACAGATGCCTCTTTTATCAATAATAATGTAAAACAGGATTGCAAAGTCTGAACATCAGGCAATAATCGGTAAGATTAGAATTAAACATAAAGCTTAGCGGGACGAGGTGTTGATTAGTGGCGAAAACCTTGGTTGTGGTGGAATCACCAGCCAAAGCAAAAACAATCGCTAAATTTTTAGGTAGAAATTATATGGTAAAGGCCTCAATGGGTCATGTTAGAGATTTGCCAAAAAGCCAATTTGGGGTGGATGTTGAAAATGATTTTAACCCTAAATACATTACGATTAGAGGGAAGGGAGATATTCTTAAGGACCTTCGCTCGGCAGCCAAAAAAGCCAAAAAAATCTTTCTCGCAACTGACCCTGACCGTGAAGGTGAAGCGATAGCTTGGCATTTACAACAAGCGCTTGATATCCCTCCTGGTGAAAAGTGCCGGATCGAATTTAATGAAATAACTGAACCAGCCATCAAAAAAGCAGTCAAAAGTCCTCGTAAAATGGATGAGGCCTTGATCCATGCCCAACAGGCCAGACGGATTTTGGATCGGCTAGTGGGCTATAACCTGAGTCCGTTATTGTGGCGTAAAATCCGCAAAGGCCTAAGTGCAGGTCGGGTGCAATCAGTGGCAGTGCGCTTGATTTGTGATCGTGAAACTGAAATTGATGAATTTACCCCCGAAGAATATTGGACGCTTGAAGTGGAATTGAAGACTGACAAAGCTGAAAAAATTACCTGCAGACTTCACTCCAAAGCAGGTGAAAAGTTAGAGATTCGCAACCAAAAAGAAATGGATCAAATCTTACAAGAACTCCGTAAAGCGAAGTACACTATTTTGGGTCTGAATAAAAAGGAAAAACGGCGGAACCCGGCACCTCCGTTTACTACCAGTAGTATGCAACAGGAAGCTTACCGCAAACTAGGCTTTGCAGCTAGGAAAACCATGATGGTCGCACAGCAGTTATATGAAGGCTTAGAGCTAGGTGACAGGGGCTCTGTTGGCTTGGTTAGCTATATCAGGACCGATTCTACTAGAATTGCGGAAACAGCTGTGGAAGAAGCTAAAGAGCTGATCTTAAATCGGTTTGGGCCGAACTATTATCCACCTGAACCGCGTCAGTATACCTCTAAAAAAAGGTCACAAGATGCTCATGAAGCAATCCGGCCAACCTATGTTGAACTAGATCCAGAAACGATCAAAGGACATCTATCAAAGGATCAATTTCGCTTATATAAACTAATCTGGGAACGCTTTTTAGCAAGTCAAATGAGTTCTGCCATTCTAGATACCACTAGGTTAGATATTGGATCAGGCGACTATACTTTCCGGGCAAGTGGCTCGGTGGTTAAATTTGCTGGTTTTATGAAGGTCTACATCGCCAGCGAGGTAACTGAAACAGAAGAAAAAGATTACCTACTTCCAGAACTGGCGGTAGGGCAAGCAATCAGCATGGAGCAAATGCTACCTCTACAGCATTTCACCCAACCACCTCCGCGCTATACAGATGCTAGCCTAATCAAAACCTTAGAGGAAGAAGGAATCGGCCGGCCGAGTACATACGCACCAATTGTGGAAACGATCCAAAAAAGAGGATATGTGAGCAAGGAAGATAAGCAATTTTTCCCAACGGAACTAGGAGTTCTGGTGGTAGATATGTTGACTACCTATTTTCCAGAGATTATCGATATTGAGTTTACCGCTGCCTTCGAAGATAAACTTGACCACATTGAAGATGGCTCAGTAGACTGGGTTAAGTTGTTACACGACTATTATGGGCCTTTTCAGCAAACATTAGAGGTAGCTGATGAGGCTATTCCGAAAGTTAAATTAGAGGATCCCATCAGTGAAGAATTATGCCCCGAGTGCGGTGTGCATCTAGTAATTAAGTTAGGCAGATTTGGTAAATTTCTGGCCTGTCCTAAGTTCCCAGATTGTCGATATACTAAACCGCTACTAGAAGCTACCGGCGTTAACTGTTTACATTGTGGTGGTGAAATGGTGATGCGGCGCAGTAAAAAAGGACGGAAGTTCTACGGCTGTAATAATTATCCCGAATGTGATTTTGTCACCTGGGATCAACCAACCAAGGAGCTTTGTCCGACCTGTGGCGAAATGTTAGTTAAAAAGACAAATCGCAAAGGCACCATTTTGAAGTGTAGCAAAAAGGGCTGTAATTACCAGGAAGTAGTCCCTGAAGATAAGGCTGAATAAGCTTTGAATCATTACGGAAGCCAAGAGGTGACAACATGCACTCAATCACAGTAATAGGGGCCGGGTTAGCTGGCAGTGAAGCTGCTTGGCAGGCTGCTCAAAATGGAGTTAAGGTACGTTTATATGAAATGCGGCCGACTTGCACTACCCCAGCGCATCAAACCACCAACTTTGCCGAACTAGTTTGCAGTAATTCGCTGCGGGCTAATAACATAGAAAACGCCGTAGGATTACTGAAAGAAGAGATGCGCCAATTTGACTCGATTATTATGAGATGTGCCGACGCACACCAAGTTCCAGCTGGAGGCGCGCTGGCAGTTGACCGAGAAAATTTTTCAGCAGCAGTGACAGCTGCAATCAGTGAACATCCTAATATTGAAGTTGTACGAGAAGAGGTAACCCAAATACCTGCAGAAGGATATGTAGTCATAGCATCAGGACCACTGACCTCAGAAAGTCTAGCTGATGCAATTCGGAAGCTGACAGGTGAGGAATATCTTTATTTTTTTGATGCCGCAGCTCCGATTGTAACCTTGGAGTCTCTGGATCTCAGTAAGATATTTCGTGCATCACGCTATGATAAAGGCGAGGCTGATTATCTTAATTGTCCAATGAATGAAGCTGAATATAACCATTTTTGGGATGAGCTAGTTAAGGCAGAAATGGCTCCAGTCAAAGACTTCGAAAAACAAATAGTCTTTGAAGGTTGTATGCCTGTCGAAACGATGGCAGCTAGGGGGCGACAAACTTTATTGTTCGGACCATTAAAGCCTGTTGGACTAACTGACCCAAAAACAGGTAGGTATCCATACGCAGTAGTCCAGCTTCGACAGGACAACGCAGAGGGTACCTTATATAATTTGGTTGGTTTTCAAACCCATCTCAAATGGGGTGAACAAAAAAGGGTATTTGGCTTAATACCAGGCTTAGAAAATGCTGAATTTGTGCGATATGGTGTGATGCACCGCAATACCTTTATTAATTCCCCGCAATTAATGTTACCAACTTACCAACTGCGCGCAACTGAACGCATCTTCTTTGCCGGGCAAATTACCGGTGTAGAAGGCTACATCGAATCAGCTGCTTCAGGCATGGTGGCTGGGATTAATGCAGCGAGATTAGTAAAAGGCCAGCATCCCTTAACTTTCCCCATTGAGACAGCACTTGGTGCCCATGCTCATTACATTGCTACAGCAGAAAGCAAAACGTTTCAACCAATGAATATCAACATGGGACTTTTGCCCCCACTACCACAGCGAATTCGGGATAAACGCCTGAAAAACCGTACAATTGCTGACAGAGCACTAGCTTCATTAAAAACTTTTTTGACAGAACAAGCATAAGTATAATCAGACTTTACGAAAACTAGTTGATGCTCGATCAACAAAGAAGGTGACAAATGTGTACAGTGCACTAGATGCTTACTTGTACTTTCTCCAAGTGGAAAAGAACGCCTCAGCCCACACCCTGCTAAATTATCAGAGGGATATTTTTAACTTTATTGATTTCTTAGCTCGAGAGCAGGGGATTAGGGATGCTGAAGTTCGAGCAGAACAAGTTAATCACCTGATTGTGCGGGCTTACTTAGCTGAACTAAAATCCCACGGTTATGCCAGGACTACTGTAGCCAGGAAATTAGCAGCTATTCGTTCTTTTTTTCGTTATCTTTGTCGGGAAGAAATCCTAGCGAGCAATCCTTTAAAGGCAGTTGCTACTCCCAAACAGGAAAAACGATTACCGAGTTTCTTGTACCGGGAAGAAGTAGAGGATCTCTTAGCTGCACCTGCAGCAGATACCTTCTCAGGCTTACGTGATAGAGCAATCTTTGAACTTTTATATGCAACTGGCATCAGAGTAAGTGAATTAGTAGGATTGAACAGGGAAGACCTAGATTTTGGCATGGGTTATGTCCGTGTCTTGGGTAAAGGTCAAAAGGAGCGTGTCGTCCCAGTTGGCAATTATGCCCTTCGAGCCCTGCAAGCGTATTTTAGTAAAGCTAAAACTTTATTTAAAGAGGAAAAAACTCCCCGGGGTTGTCCGATGTTTCTGAATAATAAAGGCAAGCGCTTAACTGACCGCGGTGTTCGTTATCTGCTGAATAAATATATTAAGCAAATTAGCATCCAAAAAAAGGTGAGCCCACATACACTCAGGCACTCCTTTGCTACCCACCTCTTAGACGCTGGGGCAGATCTCAGGACAGTTCAGGAACTATTAGGACATGTTAAAATGTCCACTACACAGATTTACACACATGTGACTAAGGAACGTCTTAAACAGGTTTATGCTAAGGCACATCCCAGAGCATAGGAGGTATCGCTAATGTTTCGAGGGACAACGATTGTGGCAGTAAGTAATGCCGGCAAGGTAGCCTTTGCGGGTGATGGTCAGGTTACCTTTGGGGGTAATACCATCATGAAACATAAGGCCCGCAAGGTTAGGCGTCTTTTTCAAGGCAAGGTTTTAGCTGGTTTTGCAGGTTCGGTTGCGGATGCCTTTACACTTTTCGAAAAGTTCGAAAGCAAATTAGAAGAACATCATGGAAATTTACAGCGCGCAGCAGTTGAAATAGCAAAAGAATGGCGGCGTGACCGGGTACTAACTAAATTAGATGCCCTGATGCTAGTAGCTGACCAGGAACATATGCTGCTAATTTCAGGAAGTGGCGAAGTAATCGAACCTGATGATGGCGTGTGTGCTATTGGCTCAGGGGGATCCTTTGCCTTGGCAGCAGCTCGTGCAATGTGTAGGCATACTAACCTACCACCGGGAACAATAGCTCAAGAAGCGCTGTTAATTGCTTCTGAAATCTGTGTCTATACCAATGCGGAAATCGTAATTGAAGAGCTATAGGGGGTTAGAGATATGCTGGATTTAACACCAAAAGAAATTGTTGCTGATTTAGATAAATACATCATTGGCCAGGATGAGGCTAAACAGTCTGTAGCAATAGCCCTACGTAATCGGATAAGACGTAAAAAACTACCCAAAGAAATGCAAGAGGATGTAGTTCCGAAAAACATATTAATGATTGGGCCTACAGGTGTTGGTAAAACGGAAATTGCTCGTCGGATTGCCCGCCTAGCTAATGCTCCTTTTGTAAAAGTAGAGGCCACCAAATTTACTGAAGTGGGTTATGTGGGACGCGATGTGGAATCCATGGTACGAGACCTGGTGGAAACTTCTATCCGGATGCAAAAAACTCAGAAAATATCTGAAGTAGAAACCCAAGCTCGCCAATTAGCAGAGGAAAGGATTTTGGAGCTGTTGGTGCCTGAGCTAAACGAAGACCAGGCGATCAAAAATCCTTTTGAAATGTTCTTTGGTAGCAACGAAGTGCCAGAGGAGAATGATGGCGAACCTAAGCAAGATGATAAACTGCTAGCGAAACGAGCTGAAAAGGAAAGACAACGGCAGTTGCTACTATCAGGCGTTTTAGAGCAAGAATATATAGAAATCCAGATAGATGATAATACTAAGCCTATGGTGGAAGTTTTCTCCGGTTCCACTGATGAGATGGGGATAAATCTCCAAGACATGTTAGGTGGGCTTTTGCCGAAACGGAAAAAGCTCAGAAAAGTTACAATTGCGGAAGCAAGAAGGATCATTACAAATGAAGAGGCTCAAAAATTAATCGATATGGATGAAGTAATTACCTTGGCGATTGAACGAGCCGAACAAACAGGAATTATCTTTTTAGATGAGATTGATAAAATTGCAGCTAAGGATAGCTCCTCTGGGCCAGATGTTTCACGAGGCGGAGTTCAAAGAGACATTTTGCCCATTGTAGAAGGGTCAACTATTATCACCAAATATGGTGCTGTCAAAACTGACCATATACTCTTTATCGCAGCTGGCGCCTTTCATACAACTAAGCCTTCAGACCTAATCCCCGAACTCCAAGGAAGGTTTCCAATCAGGGTTGAATTGGAGAGTCTGACCGAACAGGATTTAAGACAAATCTTAGTCGAACCTCAAAATTCCTTGATTAAACAATATACGGCACTATTAGCTGCAGATGGTGTAGAAGTGATATTTAGCGAAAATTCGCTTGCTGAAATAGCGAAATCGCGTATACTGTTAATGAACAAATGGAGAACATAGGTGCTAGAAGGCTTCACACCGTGCTAGAAAAGCTTTTAGAGGATATTGCCTTTGAAGCGCCGGATTGTGAAGAGAAGATAATCACCATTGATCAAGCAGTTGTGAGCGAGAAATTAACGGCCATTGTCAAGAATCAGGATTTAAGTAGATACATTTTGTAAAGCTGAACAGCGAGTTTGTGGAGGGACAACAAATTGGAAACACGAATGCAAGAACTTTTGGAGAAAACAAGAAATATTAACCGTTTATTGCAAAGATCTGCAGGTCATCCAGTAGATTTTGAAGAAATTGCGGATGAGTTGTGTCGGACAATAAGCGCCAATGTTTACATTGTCAGCCGAAGAGGAAAGGTTCTTGGACATGCTTTTATGGAACACTATGGTTGCGAAACAATGGTTGATATCGTAGAAAATGCCGAACGATTCCCAGCAGCATATAATGATGCCATGCTCAGAGTCAACGATAC
>CAZKEO010000097.1:0-6750 GCA_964551785.1 uncultured Eubacteriales bacterium
TTTAGTTTTTCGTGCTCCAGTCATCCGCCCAACGATCCCGGTCTCCAGCTCTCCACCGTGTTCTTCGAGTAGCTCCAAGACCCGTTCCAAGGATTCCTCCAATTCATTAGCTAGGGGGTCAGCTAACCAACGATGACCAGCCGGTGTAAGGCTCAGTACCTTTTTACCCTGAATCTTAATCCCACTCGGCATTACGCATTGCAAAGCCTGAACATAACTGCATAAATAGCGCTCAGCCATCCATTTAGCTAGGGCTAACATAGTCGGAGAGAAGATGGGCTGTTCATCAAGGTTTCGGAGAATCGCCTTGGTTTCAGTCACTGCTGTTTCTGAACACAGATCTGTGACATAGCCCTCCATAGTGCGGTTACCAAAAGGGACTAAGACTCTCATTCCAACCTGCACTTTAGTTATCAGGTGCTCAGGAATCTGATAGGTAAAGGCTTTATCCAGCTTTTGGCTGGGAATATCAACATAGACCTGAGCATAGTTGAGATTGTTAGGCATTGCTAACCTCCAAAAACGCAAAGAGATTTCCAATATTATTATAGCAGATTTCAGGACACAAGAAAATCAACTTCGTTTGACTCCTTCTATTCCTAAACGATGAAAAAACCCAGAGATTCTACTCTGGGTTTATCTGTTGCTCTATCTCTGGTTTTCTTCCAAGGAATCATGGCCATTACCCGGGGGCTTTTTAATTATCGGAGTGTTTATGTAGGCTTTGGCCCGATCATTGACCTTTTCTAGGTCATTTGTCGTGCTATACATGATGGTAATTACGGAAATCACGATAATTACCATAAAAACAAGAATGCTAATCAAATTAATTCATCCTTCCTAGGAATCAGTTAATATTTCTTCATTCTTGTTTATTTGACATTATTCGCTATATTCCTTCTTGGTTTGGAAGATATTTTTAAAAACAATGTAAAAAATGTGTAATTATAATGCTACCCATATTAGGTGCATCAGGTAATGGAAAATCGCCTACAACATAAGTGTTAGGCGATTTCTATTTAGTATCCCTATAATAAAGCTTTCGCCAAATCGACTGCCTTATCTGTATACTCCCAAGGCAAATCTAAGTCAGTACGACCGAAGTGCCCATAGGCAGCTGTTTGCCGATAAATTGGGCGTCTAAGGTTTAATTCCTGAATAATCCCTGCCGGACGCAGGTCAAAGTGCTTTTGCACTAGTTCAACTAACTGCTCTTCTGGTAGTTTGCCTGTTCCAAAAGTTTCCACCATGATGGAGACTGGTTTGGCCACCCCAATAGCATAAGCGAATTGTACTTCACATCTGTCAGCCAAGCCCGCTGCCACGATGTTTTTGGCTACATATCTGGCTGCATAGGCAGCCGAGCGGTCTACCTTAGTAGGGTCTTTCCCCGAAAAGGCACCTCCACCATGACGAGCCATGCCGCCATAGGTATCCACGATAATCTTCCGACCAGTGAGGCCAGCATCTCCCTGTGGACCACCAATCACAAACCGCCCAGTGGGGTTAATAAAATACTTGGTTTGGGCATTTAATAACTCGGCTGGAACGATTGGTTTAATCACCTGCTCCAGCATATCCTGCCGGATGGTTGCTAACTCAATCTCAGGATTATGCTGGGTCGAAATGACAATGGTATCTACCCGTACGGGACGGTTACCATCATACTCCACAGTTACTTGTGTTTTACCATCAGGACGCAAGTAGGGAACTATACCTTGTTTACGCACCTCTGCTAAACGCCGGGCTAATCTATGTGCAAGCGCAATCGGCATGGGCATTAACTCAGGGGTTTCATTACTAGCATAACCAAACATCATGCCCTGGTCCCCTGCCCCAATAGCATCAATCGCATCTGTGCTCATTTCCCCGCTTTTCGCTTCCAAGGCTTGGTCAACACCCTGCGCGATATCTGGAGACTGCTCATCAATAGCCGTCAAGACCGCGCAAGTATCACCATCAAAACCGAACTTAGCTCGGGTGTACCCAACCTTGCGGACTGTCTCCCGGACAATTTTCGGAATGTCCACATAGCACTTGGTGGTAATTTCTCCAAACACTAGCACCATACCGGTAGTCACTGAAGTTTCACAGGCTACCCTTGCTTGGGAGTCTTGTTCCAAAATGGCATCCAAAATACTATCAGAGATTTGGTCGGCTAATTTATCAGGATGTCCCTCTGTAACCGACTCTGAGGTAAATAATCTTAGGGCCATTTCGCTCACTCCTTTTCCCGTTGTTTGAGGAGTTGCTTTACCTGATCAAGAATGGTCCGAGCAACCTCCGCCTTACTCATGATCGGAAAATCCTTAACCTCTCCAGACGGAAAGATAAAATGCACCACATTGGTATCTGTCCCAAAGCCTGCTCCTGCCTGGGTAACATCATTAGCCACGATAAAGTCCAGCTTTTTGCGCTGCACCTTATCAAGGGCGTGTTTAATTACATCATTGGTCTCAGCGGCAAAGCCTACGAGCACTTGCTGACGCTTAGTTTCTCCAAGGCTAACTAAGATATCCGGATTACGTTCTAACTCGATTACTAAATCGCTCTCACCCTTTTTAATTTTGCGATCCGAGCGGTGTTTGGGGCGATAATCTGCTACCGCTGCTGATTTGATGACAGCATCTACTTCCGGAAAGCGTTTCGTAACCTCAGCATACATTTCACAGGCTGATTCCACTTCCACCGTTTCAACTCCCAGCGGATAGCGTAGCTGTGTTGGGCCGGTAACTAGAATAACTTTGGCACCCTGCTGAACTGCTGCTTCAGCGATGGCATATCCCATTTTACCTGTACTGCGGTTGGTAATGAAACGGACAGGGTCAAGAGCCTCCCGAGTGGCTCCGGCTGTAACTAGGATTGTCCTACCCGCGAACGCTTTAGGGTCTGGAGTGCTTCCATTCTCAGCTTTAGAAGTACTCTTGGTTTGGAGTACCTCGCTAGCTACCCGCAGGATTTCCGGAATCTCAGCTAGACGGCCTTTACCTTCATAACCACAGGCCAACCTGCCAATCCCTGGTTCCACCATGTGATAGCCTAGCTCCTGGAGAGTACGGATATTTTCCTGTACGACAGGATTGGCATACATATGTACATTCATGGCTGGGGCAAACACTACCGGTGCCTGAGTAGCCATTATGGTAGTTGAAAGCATATCATCAGCAATACCATTGGCGACTTTGCCAATAATGTTAGCCGTAGCTGGTACTATTAAAAATAAATCGGCTTTATCAGCCAAAGCAATATGCTGTACTTCCCAGGCTTTGGGTTCAGCAAACATATCCGTGATCACAGGATTTTTAGAAAGTGTCTGCAGTGTTAGTGGGGTAATAAATTGTTGAGCTGAAGCAGTCATAATAACCTGAACTTCAGCTCCATTTTTGGTCAGTGTACTAACTATTTCTGCAGCCTTATAAGCAGCAATTCCTCCGGTGACCCCCACAACTACAAATTTGTTGCGCCACATACATCTCACCCCGGCTTATTACTTTATGCCTACTTTGGTCGACTCATAATAAATATCGCCTTCTTTGATTTCACGCAAGGCTACTGAAACAGGTTTTCCTGCTCCCCTTTCCTCAGTCTCGCCTGATTCAATCAAGACTCTAGCCCTTTTGGCAGCAGCTACCACTAACGAATAGCGACTGTCCACTTTTTTCATCAATACATCCAAAGATGGTTTATTCATCCAGATACCCCCTTAACTCTGATAGCACGGCATTTTTCCGCGGTAATTACTGCTTCTAGCTTATGCACAGCATTCTCAATAGTGTCATTAATGATAATATACTCATATTTACATGCCTGTGCGACTTCTCCAGCTGCGGCTTTCATGCGCTTAGCAATTACTTCTTGTGTATCTGTAGCTCTGCCCTCAATTCTCTTTCTTAATTCATCTAAAGAAGGAGGGACAATAAATATATAGACACCATCAGGATATTTTTCTTTGACCTGAAGAGCCCCTTGGATATCTATTTCTAAAATGATATCTTGGTCCCGCTGTAATGCATCCATCACTGGTCCCTTAGGTGTACCATAATAATTATCGTACACTGGAGCCCATTCCACCAGTTCGTCCTGGGCAATCATTGCCTCAAACTCTTCCCTGGTCTTGAAATAATAATGGCTTCCCTCTACCTCTCCAGCTCTAGGCAAGCGGGTGGTGGCAGACACTGAATAGCTGATCTGGGGATGTTTCTCCATCAACGCCTTGCAAACAGTACCTTTACCAGCTCCGGAGGGTCCAGAAATCACTAGCAGTAACCCCTGTGCTAACACGCTCGTCTCCCTCCTCGGCAAAAAACTTTACTAGCCAAATGGATCTTACTGCTCAGTAGGATCATCATTTTGAGCAACTTCTTTCGAGGCTAGGCGATGGGCGACGGTTTCCGGTTGCACGGCCGATAAAACAACATGGTCACTGTCAGTAATAATTACTGCTCTGGTCCGTCTGCCATAGGTTGCATCAATTAACATTCCCCGGTCACGAGCTTCTTGAATAATCCGCTTAATTGGTGCAGATTCGGGGCTGACGATTGAGACAATCCGGTTTGCTGAGACAATGTTGCCAAAACCGATATTGATTAGCTTTATTTCCACATTAAATCCCCCTATCCCATTATCATATTTTAATTACTCGATGTTTTGAACTTGCTCTCGAATTTTTTCTAGTTCACTTTTGATGTTTACGACAATATTAGTGGTCGTCAAATCGTTAGCTTTGGAACCAATGGTATTAGCTTCCCGATTCATTTCTTGTACTAGAAAGTCAAGTTTCCTACCAACTGGTTCGGTTAGTTCTAGGCTTTCTCGCAGTTGTCCGAAATGACTTGCCAAGCGAACTAATTCTTCGTCAATACTACAACGGTCAGCAAAAAACGCTACTTCAGTAGCCACTCGGGCTTCATCTAAAGTGAGTTCTTTGAGATGACTTTGGATTCTCTGGAGTAACTTCTCTCGGTACTCAGTGACCACCAAAGGTGCTCTGGTAAAAATTTCTGCACTCCAAGCTACAATATTATCCGCCCGTTTTAAAAGGTCTTGCTTTAGTTTTTCGCCTTCGGCCTCCCGCATTTCCATTAATTGCTTTAAGGCTTTCTCCAAAGCAACCTGATAAATTAACCACAACTCCTCAAGATCATCTTCGGCTTGTTCAACTGTAATCACATCAGGATACCTAGGTATTAGCGAATAATCAATTACCTCCGGACTGTCCACCGTTGTTGCCAATTCCTTCAATGCCTTATAATATGCCAAGGCTAGATCTTTGTCAACTTTCACAACCTTAGCGGTTTTCCCGAATTCCTCTAGGGATACAAACACATCTACTCTGCCCCGGGAAACGGTCTCGAGTAGTAACTTCCTGGCACGATCCTCCAGTGGGGCTAACTGTTTTGGCTGACGAATCACAACCTCTACATAACGATGGTTAACTGATTTCATTTCAACAGTGAAACGCTTGCCATTGCCCTCATGTTCTCCGCGACCATAACCGGTCATACTGCGTGTCAAAACCTTTCGCCCTCCAATCGCCCAACTTGATTAATCTTGGCATAATCCTTTTATCTTAACTTGCTTAAACTAAGGATAGTTTAATTGCTATATAGTATGGTCAACTGGAATTACAAAAATAATACTTCGATAAAAAAAGCGAAAATCCTTTGAAGAAAAGACTTTTTCTAGTGTTTTCTTAAGATTTTAGCTATATACGTCAGAAAACCAACTTCTTTAACTAAAATAACTCCACCAATGATAGGTGGAGTTATTTTGTACTGCAACCTGCAGTATTGCTTATTTGGGCTGATTAAAAGTCTACTTTACCAATGTTCTGCTTAATCCGCTCCAAGGCTTCCTGAATCCGTTCCTGTTCAATACAGAGGGAAATTCGGAAAAAGCCTTCTCCATGTTCACCATAACCATTACCAGGTGTGACCACTACCCCAGACTTCTCAAAAACATATTCGGCAAAAGTAATGGAATCATACCCTTTGGGAACAGGTGCCCAGACATAGATGGTGGACTTTGGTGCTTCTAGGTTCCAGCCCATGCTGTTGAGGCCGTTAATGACAACATCTCGCCGTGCTTGATAGACTTTACTATTCTCGTGGACACAGTCCTGTAGGCCACTGAGGGCGGCAATACCAGCGTACTGAACTGCTTGAAACTGGCCAGAGTCGAGATTGGATTTTAGACGACCCAAAGCATTAATTGCTTTGGCATTACCTGCCGCCCAACCAATCCGCCATCCGGTCATATTATAGGGCTTAGAACAAGACCCAAATTCGATTCCAATTTCTTTGGCACCCTCAATCTCTAAGAAACTAGGTGCTAGGTAATCATCGAAGGAGAGATCCTGATAGGCAGAATCGTGACAAACCAGGATGTCATATTTTTGAGCGAAGGCTACTACTTTTTGATAGAATTCCACATTAGCAATCGCACCGGTGGGATTGTTAGGATAATTTAAAAACATCAGTTTGGCTTTTTGGGCTATCTCAACTGGAATAGCATCTAGATTAGGCAAGAATTTATTTTCGGCTTTTAAGGGCATTATGTACGGTTGGGCACCTGCTAAGGCAGTACCTGTTCCATAGACCGGGTAACCAGGATCTGGAACTAAGGCGATATCACCAGGATCTAAATAACACCATGCAATGTGCGCAATCCCCTCTTTGGAACCAATCAGAGTAACCACTTCAGTTTTGGCATCAATCCCAACTTGAAACCGCCTCTGATAATAATCAGCCA
>CAZKEO010000098.1:0-6750 GCA_964551785.1 uncultured Eubacteriales bacterium
TATGATTTTTAATTTCATGGTCCATCCCTATTGATTGGACCTTTTCCTTTCCCAGGGCAATCGTTACTCCCGGTTACTTTTGTTTGGGTAGCACTAACTTCGCTGGTCTTCCCGCTATCAGAGCAGCTGGTTCGCATACACTTCCCACTCCTATCTGTGTTTTGACATATTGTGACTGGTCTAATTCAGGATGTTGCTCTAAATAGCTAGCAATTTCGTTTTTCTTAATAAATTCAATAGGAACAGCTCTTTGTTGAGCGGCGTTCGAAAGGCCGGGCTCATCACTCTTTAAATCAATTGAAGCTATTTTTTTAAAACTTAATTGACTGATACCAGCTGTTTTAAAAGCTTGTTCTAGCGCACCTAGGATTTTCTCAGAACTAATTCCTCTGCGACAGCCGATGCCAGCAATAATGTTGCGAGGTCGCAGATACAAGATTGTCTGTTTCTGTTTGGTCACTTGCTCAGGCCACTCTAGTATTTTATTAGTGATTAAAACAAGATTGGCATAGTTGGTTGAAGGGCGAAAGTCTTCCCAGCAAAATACGTCAATGCCCGTCCAAGGCTTACACCCAGGCTCATAACCAGCTTGCTCTAAGGGAATTTGGCTATACAACCCGATAGTTTTTTGATTAACAAGAGCTGAGTTTAGTAATTTGACACGCTCGAAGGGTTCGATTGCTAAGTTCATGGTTTTGGCGAGATTATCAAAAGCTATTTTGCCTTGTACATCGGTAGCAGTAGTAATCACTGGGATGCTCCCAAGGTAGCGAGCTAACTCAGTTGCTAATTGATTGGCACCACCTAAATGACCGGAAGCTACACTGATAACGAATTTGCCAGCCTCATCTATACAGATAATAGCAGGATCTGTGCGCTTATCTCGCAGCAAAGGACCAGTTACTCTCACAACTATGCCAAGTGCCATGACATATATAATAGCAGCGTACTCTTGAAAGAGCTTTTGGCTGAGGGTTCCTAAGGGTTCCTGCAAGGGACCGAGGTAACAATCTATTTGTTTGTTTGGATCAAACTGTACGATTTGCTCTGTTAAGGCTAACCCACTTTTGGTTAAAGCAATCACAGCTATTTTCATTAGCTTCTCAGCCCCCGGTATTCATGGGCAAAATTAGGGTCATAGAGTTTTGATTTCTCATACGTACTATCCAAAAAATTACCAACCATAATCATGGCGGTTTTGCTGATTTGTTCAGCCTGTACTTTCAGCGCAATGTCTGCCAGCGTTCCTTGGACTATTTTCTCATCTGGCCAAGTAGCTCTTTGGACAATCGCGACAGGAGTATGGGGTGGATAACCACCAGCCAGGAGCTCAGCGGTAACTTGCTCGATCATTTGAACACTTAGAAAAATACACATACTGGTCTGGTGTCTAGCTAACTCAGCTAAATTTTCCTTCTCTGGCACAGCAGTCCGGCCTTCCAGGCGAGTTAGGATTACTGTTTGGCTAATAGTTGGCAGGGTAAACTCTTTTTGTAGCCGTGAGGCAGCTGCCACAAAGGAACTGACTCCGGGGATTATTTCGCAGTTAATTCCCCGTTCAGCCAAGGCGTCGATTTGTTCTTTAATGGCTCCATAAAGACTGGGATCACCAGTATGTAAACGGACTACAATCATATTACTACCATGAGCTTGCGTGATAACCTTAATTACTTCGTCTAGCGTCATCGAAGAGCTATCATAGATTTCTGCTTCTGGTTTAGCCTGCTCCAATAATTTCGGATTAACAAGAGAACCGGCATAGATAATGACATCTGCTTGTTTTATTAGTTGAGCCCCCTTGACTGTGATTAAATCAGGATCTCCTGGTCCTGCACCTACGATAAATACCTTCACTGGCCTGACCCTCCTTTGACAAGTATTACGGACATATAATCTACCTTTTGATTGGTAGCCTCCTGCAGATTCCAAATAATCTGCTCTTCAGGTTGTCCGCAACGGGTAACCATAACCGCATCTTGTAGTCGACCTTCCTCTTCTAAAATACTCACTATTTGAGGAAATTGTTTTGATACCTTCATCAAGACAAGATTGTGATGAGTCGCTAGGTTTGCCCTTAAATCCTCTGCTTCATTAATTGCAGGTATAATCACTAAGCGCTCCTCCCCTTCGGATAAGGGTTGATTGATTCTGGCTGCAGCTGCAGCTAGGGAAGTAATGCCGGGAATTGTTTCAATCACTAACTCAGCATCTAATTGCTTGATTCTAGCCATAATGTAAGTATATGTGCTAAATAAGGAGGGGTCTCCTAGCGTCAGAAAAGCCACATCCTTTCCCTGTTGTAGGTAGGCATTGATTCGCTCAGCTGCCTCCTGCCAGCACTGCTCTAGCACAGTTTCATCCTGGGTCATCGGCATATGAACTTCTACAATACTTTTGTTATTAGATAGAAAAGGACTTACTATTGAGAACGCCAAACTCCGTTTTTCTAATTTAGAGACTGGTACAAAGATAATGTCAACTTCCTGGAGAATGCGTTGAGCCTTCAGCGTGATTAATTCCGGATCTCCAGGACCAACTCCAACCCCGTAAAATTTACCTTTCATCTCCTGCCTCCTTGGCTTTTTTACTTAAATTTTTGTTTGGTAGCACTGATGATATAGACCGGGTTTAAGCCCTGCCACATATGACTTTGGCCAACCTTATTGAGCCTAGCAACAGTAATAGCGACAGCATCTACTTCTTGAAAATCGTTGTTTTCCAAAAAATGCAAGGCAGTTGATAAGGTTTCGATGGTAATGGCATTTAGCACAATACGCCCACCGGGAGCAAGTTGCTCTAAGCAGACAGTTAAGATTTGACTTAGATTGCCACCACTGCCACCAATCATGATAATATCAGCTACTGGTAAGGCTGTTAAGCCTGTTGGTGCTTCTGTTTGAAGAACCTGGACGTTTTCTAATGCAAAGTGCTCTACATTTGCTTTTGTGAGTGAGATAGCTTCCAGACTTTTTTCCAGGGCAAAGACTCTGCCTTGGGATGCTAACAAAGCTGCCTCAACTGTTAAGGAGCCTGTACCTGAGCCAATATCATAAACTACAGAGAGTGGTTTAATACGGGCTTTGGCCAGGGTAATTCTTCTGATTTATTCTTTAGTTTGAGGAACTTGTCCCCTGATACACTGATGATCTGGAATACCCAAACTATACACCACGCTTTAGCACCACCACACAATTATTAAATACCGGAATGTCTCGCAATTCCGTAATTGTAACTTGAGAGATTTTTTCATCAACATAGCTCATGTTGTCACATAAATAAACGGTTAGCTCTGGTTGGTTTTGTGCTTCCAGAAATTCAGCTAACTGTGCTGGTGTAGTGGTCGAATCTGTCAACAAAGCTACAACCGGATAATCTGTTAAGTATACACCAATTAGCTCCAGCGGTCGCCCGTGTAAGCTGTATAAAGCCGCCTCCTGCCAAGGTAGTTTTAACGCTGCAAAAGCCATTTGAACAGAACTGATACCTGGGATTACCTGCAGTTCCTCCGCTGGAAAGTGTTTTTTTAAATAAGCAAGTAAGCTATAAAACCCTGGATCACCAGAAACCAGTACTGCTACAGAGCCAAGTTTTCGGCGTGCTTTGATATAAGCTAAGACTTCAGTCAGGTTGCCGTCAATCAGTTTTTTTTCTTGTTTAAGGTAATCAAACAACTGTAATGCTCGCGGTCCTCCAGCCAGAAAATCAGCCTTTTCTATCGCTTTAACGGCAGCGGGCAGGAGATAATCCGGATGACCTGGTCCAATCCCTATAACCCAGACTGGAAATTCCACTGTAAATCCCCTCCTATCTCGAGAGCCTGCGGATTCCAGCCCAAAATATTTCCATTCAGATCAGTGAAAACCACCCCAACCTTTACTTGGTTGCGTAAATAAGTTTCTGCTTTTTCCCCTGCTTTGGTTGCCAAGATAGCATAAAGCTCCTGAAGCCCTTCACTAGCAATGATCTCCAAGGCTGCTTCGACCGTAATGCAATTCATCAACTTGGTTAATACTGCTTGGCTGGCACCTAATAAACTCGCATAAGCTGTTAAAATCTCCATCCTGGCATTAGCTACCCGATTATGGGTATGAAAAATACCACCAGCAAGTTTGATTAGTTTTCCAATATGTCCAAACAGCAATACTCGTTGCACTTTTTGCCTCAGACATTCTTCTAGTAAAAAACCAACGAAGTTGCTCATTAATATAACAGCATTCTCTGGGATAGCGTATATTTCTGTAGCATGTTTTTGTCCAATCCTACCTGGCGTTAAAACCAAACTATCCCTGCCACTTGCGAGAGCTACTAATATTTGCGGAGTCAGCGCGGTTTTGAAAGCTTCTTCAGACATCGGTTCTACAATACCAGTAGTTCCTAAAATTGAGATACCACCAATAATACCTAATTGGGCATTCATAGTATGCTTGGCTAATTCCTCGCCCCCCACAACCCCTATTGCTACCTCTATTTGACTATTTGCTGGTCGGAGTTGAGTAATTTCATGCTTTATCATTTCCAGGGGAACTGGATTGATGGCAGCTGAACCTACAGGTAAGCTTAAACCTGGTTTGGTAACTGTGCCTACACCACTGCCACCTTTAATGATAATTTCAGGCTGGTCTAGTGGAGCATCATTATTTAGGCGAACCTTTGCTTCGATAACTGCCCCATGGGTAACATCCGGATCATCGCCACCGTCTTTCACTACCCGACAGATAGCAATGTCATCAAGAATTTCATAACTATGTAACGGAATTATTATCTTCAGACCGTTCGGAGTAGTAATCTCAATTTGGTTTGGACATTCCCCGTACAGGAGTAAGTACAGGGCTGACTTGGCAGCAGCAGCAGCACAACTACCAGTAGTGTAACCCCTTCGCCATAAGCGACCACCTTGAGCAAGAAAACCCAATTGTTGATCTGCTGTTGTTTCAGTTCTGCTTTCAACCAAAATAATTCACTCCAGAAAAACTCAATTTTTACTCTGCAAATAATTCTTCAGGACGTGCCTGGCCTGACTAATGGTTAGTCCAGGTTTGGGGATATTCCAGCCATCTTTAGAGTTTAATACTTCAACTAAGTGCGCCACTCTTGGCAATCTTAAATTTAAGCTGCGAAGGACTGTCACTTGATTAAATACAACTTCTGGGGTACCCTCCAAGCACATCTTTCCTTGATTCATAACATAAACCCGGTTACAGTAAATTGGCACTAAGTCCACATCGTGGGTAGAAAGAATAATTGTCAAATTAGTTTGTTTTTGCACTTCTTTTAGCAGGTGCATCAACTTGCTCGCTCCTACCGGATCAAGCCCCGCAGTTGGCTCATCTAAGACCATAATCTCAGGTTCTAAAGCTAGAATTCCAGCAATCGCGGTCTTTTTTTTCTGACCATAACTCAAGGTATGAATACTCTTGTGTTGGATATCAGTTAACCCCATCAAATCCAGAGCCTTTTGAACTCGTTGCTTGATTTCTGCCTTTGATAAACCAGAATTGGTAGGCCCGTAAGATATATCATCATATACTGTTGCTGCAAACAGTTGGTCATTTGGATCTTGAAAGACTAAACCAACCGTGCGGAACACATCGGCAGTATTTTTTTTCTTAAGTAGTTCTCCTTTAAGGTAAATTTCTCCTATTTGTGGTTTTATTAATCCATTAAAGTGTTGGAAAAATGTGGTTTTTCCACAACCATTGGCACCTAACAGAGCAACCATTTCGCCCTGAACAGCCGTAAAATTAACACCATGTAAGACCTTTTCACCATCGGGGTACTGATAATGTACATTTACTGCCTCTAACATTGTTGCCATGCAATCACCTCCAACTGTAACCGGTAGCCTAGTTATTTGTTAACTTCCGTAAAGTAGTATCACTCCCAGACCAGTCGACATGATTACGGTAATAATACCATCTTGGGCTGTGAAAGACCCTTGATAATCAACCTCTAAATCTCCCCGATACCCACGGCAGCACATCGAACGGTATAAACGTTCACTTCTGTCAAAGGCACGTATTATTACCATTCCACCAAGCAAACCAACGGCTTTAATACTTTGATGCCAGTTTCCATACCCTAAGCGAATCCGCTGCGCTTTAAAAATTAGGATAATCTCTTCTATCAGAACAAAAATATAGCGATATGCTACTGTAACTATTTCTAAAATTGGCTTTGGCACCCGAAACCACGCTAACGCAAAGATAATCATGCTTATCGTGGTAGTGGATGACAGAAAAATCATGACCATTAAACCAGCAAACACTCTTGTTCCTAATAATACCCCTTGCTCCCAACCCTCTCGGTAGAGTACTAGCTTCCATGCTCCTAGTGGAACTTCCAGGAAGACCGAATGCCCAGTTATGAAAAACTGTGTGAGCATAATTACCAATGTCAGTAAAAGTCCAGGTAATAATCTTAAACAGATATAGCCTAAGCTTACCCGGAAAAATAGTAATACGGTCAGCAAGCTTAAACCCAGACTTAGTATCATTAAGGGGCGAGTAGCGGAAGTAAGAAGTAATAAACAAATCATGCAAAAACCTATTTTTACTCTTGGATCCAGCCTAGTGAGGAGATTGGCTTGTTGAGCATAGCGTTCTGAAAAATTTATGTCCATCATGAGCCTCCTTTATTCCCCATTCCTGGTCAAGAAAACTTTATCCGTTGGGAATAAGTCCCGCCACTGATACCCTAAATCAAACCCAACTAGCAGACCGGAAATAGCAAATAGAAACAGCAATAAATCTC
>CAZKEO010000099.1:0-6746 GCA_964551785.1 uncultured Eubacteriales bacterium
AGGTTTACGTGAACTCCAGGACGTTACAGGTGGTTTTTTAACCTTTATCGCCCTGGCATTCCATCCTAAAAACACTACTTTTGAGCAAGAAGTTGCTCGCACTACTGGTTTTACTGACTTAAAAGTACTAGCAATTGCCAGACTAATGTTAGATAATTTCGACCACATCAAAGCATATTGGGTGATGGTTGGACCAAAGATTGCCCAAGTTTCTTTGGCTTTCGGAGTAGATGACCTCGATGGCACCGTGAAAGAAGAAAAAATAACCACAGCAGCAGGTTCGGAATCTGCGCAGACCACCACTAAACTAGAACTAATCAATTTGATCAAAACAGCTGGGCGTAAGCCGATTGAACGCGATACTCTCTATAATGTTTTAGAGGAGGGTTTTTAATAGTGGGTAAATTACAACTTGGCCAGGTAGACTATGTCAATTGTTTGCCTGTCTATACAGCAATAGAAGAGGGGATTATCCCATTAGAGGCTAAGATATTTAAAGGTCATCCGACTGAATTGAATAAAGGTTTCTTAACCAAAAAATTAGATATTACACCCATCTCAACCATTGAATATGCCAGAAATGCGGATCAGTGTCTGATTCTTCCTGACCTTTCAATCAGTGCTGATGGTCCGGTAATGAGTATCCTGCTTTTTAGCAAAGTACCTATTACTGAATTAGAAGGAAGAACCGTCTGTTTAACCAGTTCCTCTGCTACCTCGGTAGTCTTACTTAAAATTTTGCTAGAGCACTACTATCAAGTTGGAGTGAACTATATCACACAACCACCTTGTCTTACTGACATGTTAGTTAATGCCGATGCGGCCTTGCTAATTGGCAATGATGCTATGTTAACAGATGTGGAACTACAGCAACAAGGCAACACAGATATCTATGTGACTGATTTGGGGGAAGCATGGAAACAGTTTACTGGGGAAGCCATGGTTTATGCTGTTTGGGTAATGCACAAAGATTTTGCCCAAAACCATCCAGAGCGGGTTACTGAAACTGTAGCTGCTCTGCAGGCATCGCGAGAATGGGGCCTTCAGCACCTAGACCACCTGGTAGAACTGGGGCACCAACGTAACCCACAGTTTTCTGAAGCTTACTTACGAAAGTACTTTGATACCATCAAACACAGTTTAAACGAGGATTATCGCCGTGCTCTAAGCCTTTTTTATGATTATGGATATAAGAGTGGCTTGATCCCTGAAAGAGTAAAATTAGCAATCTGGGGTGAGACTTTTGAAGATAGCCAATATACTTGATAAAGCAGTGCAGGGAACCCGACTGGGGCTTGAGGAAGGTGTTCAATTGCTTACTCAGGCTGATTTACTGCCACTCGGCTTTGCCGCAGCAGCAATCAAAAAAAATAAGCACCCAAACAATGAGGTTACCTTTGTTATTGATCGCAATATCAATTATACAAATGTATGTACAGCCCGGTGTCGCTTCTGCGCCTTCTACCGCTCAGAGGATGCACCGGATGCTTATATTTTAAACAATCAAGAGATTTTCCAAAAAATTGAGGAAACCCTTGCAGTGGGAGGCACCCAGATTCTGATGCAGGGTGGCCTCCATCCTAAGTTAGCTTTGCCTTATTATTTAGATTTGCTAAGGGAAATCAAACAGCGCTTTAATATTCACATCCATTCTTTTTCACCTCCTGAGATTTGGCATATGGCCAAACAGAGTGATTTATCACTTAAGCAAGTAATTACCCAACTCCAGGAGGCTGGTTTGGATTCTATTCCAGGTGGTGGGGCTGAGATCTTAGATAATCGCGTCCGCCACTACATTAGCCCTAATAAAATTAGCTGGGAAGAGTGGATGGAAGTAATGACTACCGCCCACCGCCTTGGCTTGAAAACAACGGCTACCATGATGTTTGGCAGTGTCGAAACACCTGAAGAGGTAATTCTCCATATGCTCAGAGTCCGTGACGCTCAGGACCAAACAGGAGGCTTTACAGCGTTCATTCCATGGAGCTTTCAACCGTTACATACCGATTTAGGTGGGGTGGTATCTACCGGAGTAGAATATTTGAAAACGTTAGCAGTTTCCCGCATTATTTTAGATAATGTCCCCAATATCCAAGCGTCCTGGGTTACTCAGGGTGCTAAGATTGCCCAGATTGCTCTCGCCTTTGGGGCCAATGATTTTGGCAGTACCATGTTGGAGGAGAATGTGGTGCGGGCAGCCGGAGTTACTAACAGAGTACCACTAGATGAGATCATTCATTGCATCAAAGATGCCGGCTACACTCCAGCCCAGCGAAATACTTTATATGAGACCATCAAGTATTTCTAAAACACCTGGTGAGAGCAGGAGGGATGACTGATGGGGGAAAAATATTTAACCATAATAGGTCATCTGGAAGATTTGCGGAAGGTACTACTAGTTAGTCTGCTTTCCTTGATACCTGGAGCTGGCTTAGGTTGGCTCTTAAAAGATTACACTTTAATATTATTATTAAAACCTTTGCGAACAATTGATCCGAATTTCAAACTGCAAGTGCTCGGAATTGCCGATAAGATCATGGTAGACTTAAAATTAGCCTTGTTTTTAGGTTTCTTCTTTGCTTTACCTATCATCATGTGGCAAGTCTGGAGCTTTGTGCTACCTGCATTAAAGCCTTATGAAAAGCGCTTAGTACGACTGCTGGTACCGATCTCGGTCTTATTATTTGTAACGGGAGTAGTTTTTGCCTACTTTACCATTTTTCAGGTAGGAGTACAGTTTTTCTTTACTTACGCCCGAGCAGATGCTAATTATATCCAGGCCGCCTACGCCTTAAAAGAGTACATAGATTTTACGCTAACCTTTCTGTTACCTTTCGGTTTAGTTTTTGAAATACCTATCGTGATTTTAGTTCTAGCCAAATTGGGGTTGATAACTCCACGTTACTTGGTTGCCAAGCGGAAATATGCCCTCTTAATTATCATTATTATTGCTGCATGCTTAACTCCAGGGCCAGATATTATCTCACAATTAATGATAGCAGCCCCGATGTACCTACTCTATGAAGTAAGTATTGTCATAACCTACCTAATAGTTCGCAATAAAGACCAAAAGGTATAGACAGATTCAGTTGTAGCTTAAGTGTTTAAGGGTTTCGGAGGGATAAAAGATGAAGGAAGATCTCAAAGGCTTATTACGCAAACTACCCGCAGTCGACCAGTTGCTCGGCCGACCAGAGGTCGAGCAACTCCTAACTGCACACCCTCGTAATGTAGTAGTGGAAAAAATTAGATCTGTGATTGAGGAGGCCAGAAGCCTGCTTGTTGAGCAGATCAGCCAAGAAGTGTCCCAGCAGCTTGCAGAGTCCTGGTGGGAGCAAAATTTAACGACCTCTTACTTAATCCAAAAAATCAGGATAGCAGTAGAAGAAGTTGGCAGAAGAAGTTTACGTCCGGTCATTAATGCTACTGGAGTTGTTTTACATACCAATTTGGGCAGAGCTGTCCTGAGCCAAGCTGCTCAACAGGCTGTACTGGATACCGCCCAAGGGTACTCTAACCTAGAGCTGGATTTACTTTCCGGTGAGAGGGGTTCCCGCTATGCGCATGTCGAAAGCCTCCTGAAGCGCTTAACCGGGGCGGAAGCTGCCCTGGTTGTAAATAATAATGCGGCTGCTGTGTTATTAGCTTTGAGTGTGATGGCTGCAGGCCGGGAAGTAATTGTCTCGCGAGGACAACTGGTCGAAATTGGTGGAGCTTTCAGGGTGCCTGAAGTAATGCTCCAAAGTGGGTGCCAGCTGAAAGAAGTAGGGACAACCAACAAAACGCATCTACGAGACTATGCACAGGCTGTCACTGAACATACAGGCCTTTTTCTGAAAGTACATACTAGTAACTACCGAGTAATTGGTTTTACTCAAGAAGTTGGTCTATCAGAGTTGGTGGAATTGAGCAATCAACAAGGTATCCCAATCTTAGAGGATATTGGAAGTGGTTTTTTAATCGATTTAAGGCAGTACGGGATTGGTGATGAACCGACTGTTCAAAATAGCATCGAGCATGGGGTGGATGTAGTCACCTTTAGCGGTGATAAATTACTGGGTGGTCCCCAAGCTGGCATCATCGTGGGCAGAAAACAATATATTGACGCGATGAAAAAGCATCCCCTGACGAGAGCACTACGAATTGATAAGCTAACCTTGGCCGCCCTAGAGGCGACCTTAAAAGTATACCTCGATGAGCAAAAAACTATTGCAACTATCCCTACATTGAAAATGTTGACCAGCTCATTAGAGGAGTTAGTAGACCAAGCTCATCAACTAGCTCAAAAAATCAAGGCTAACCTGCCATCGGGAAGTGAAGTAACGCTAGCTGATGATAATTCGCAAGTTGGGGGAGGGGCAATGCCCTTAACACTGCTACCCACCAAAGTTGTTAAAATCAGGCCTGGCGCAGGTTCTGTGCAAAATTGGGCTAACCTGTTAAGAGTGGGTGAACCAGCTGTAGTAGTTAGAGTCCAAGAGAATTACCTGATCCTTGATCCGCGGACAATTTTACCAGGAGAAGAGGAACAGCTTGTAACTGCTTTTCGGCAAATTACCACCAAGGAGTCAGAGGCATGAAACATATTATTGTAGGTACGGCAGGACATGTTGACCATGGTAAAACTACTTTGGTCAAAGCCATGACCGGTTGTGATACAGACCGTTTAAAAGAAGAAAAAGAGCGGGGTATTTCCATTGAATTAGGTTTTGCCCCTTTGACACTGCCCAATGGTGTAAAAGTAGGCTTAGTTGATGTCCCTGGACATGAAAAATTTATCAAAAATATGCTGGCAGGGGCTGGTGGGATGGACTTAGTCCTGCTGATTATCGCTGCTGATGAAGGTGTGATGCCCCAAACTAGGGAACACCTCGACATCATCCAATTATTGCAAATACCAAGAGGCATAGTTGTCCTTACTAAAATAGATTTAGTCGAGCCTGACTGGGTAGAATTAGTCCAAGAAGAGGTGGCAGAGGCCTTAAAAGGAACGGTTTTAGCAGATGCTCCGATAGTTCCAGTTTCGGCTACTACTGGGACAGGCATTCCGGAACTTTTAAACTTACTGCAGACAGAGATAGTACAGGCCGGTGAAAGAAAAGGCACCGGGCCTTTTCGGATGCCGGTAGATCGCGTCTTTTCCGTAACAGGTTTTGGGACTGTCGTTACTGGAACCTTGGCCTCTGGCGAAATTAAAGTTGGCGACTCGGCAGAAATATTACCAGATAACACAGCAGCAAAGGTTCGTTCCCTGCAAGTCCACGGTGCAAAAGTAGAACACGCTGTCGCGGGGCAGCGGGTAGCTGTAAATCTAGCCGGAATCGAGCTACAACAAATTCAGCGAGGGGATGTCGTAGCTACACCTGGCCTCTTGCATCAATCTTACCGCCTAGATGCGGAGTTTCAACTTTTAAGTGGGGCGGAGAAAAAAGTTGTCAACAGGCAACGGATGCGGCTCCATATTGGTACAACTGAGGCTTTATGTCGAGTATTGTTGCTAGACCGTGAAGAATTGGCACCAGGTGAGTCCGCCTTAGTCCAGTTACTAGTAGAAGAATTAATAGTGGCAGCGAAACATGACCGTTTCGTGCTGAGAACCTATTCACCCATGCATACTGTAGGTGGAGGGGTTATCATCGAACCTAATCCCGTAAGACACCGGAGATTTCAGCAGGATGTGTTGGCATCCTTAGAGACTAAATTACAAGGCACACCAGACGAACTGCTACTGCAACTATTAGTGAAACAAGCTGATCAAATGCTTACTATAGAGGAAGCCATTGTACAAGCAAATCTGGCCAACTCCGAAGGTCTTGATGCTGTGAGGACACTGCTGGATGAGAATTTAGCAGTCCAAATTAATGGAGAAAGTAAAAAATATCTGGTAGCTCAAGAGATATACTCACACTGGATAAAATTAGTTAGCCAGGCTCTTCAGGAATATCAGCTTGCGTATCCATTGCGGACAGGCTTGCCAAAAGAAGAGTTGCGCTCCAGGTGCTTTTCAGCTATACCCAATAAAATTTATAACTATCTACTCAAATACTTGGAACAAAACGGGCAAATTAAGATTAGGGAGCAGGCGCTTACTACTCCAGGTTACCAACCGCAAATCCCTCAAAACTTGCAAGCCAAAATCTCTACCATGCTAAACGAAATCAAAGCAGGGTGGTGGCAACCTCCGGGCTGGACCGAACTATTGGAAAAAAATACTCTGCCTCTAGAATGGCAAGATGAGGTACTGCACTTCTTACTTAATAGAGGAGATTTAGTCAAACTTGCAGATGACATCTATTATGACCAGGAAGCTTTGCAAGCTGCCAAAGCTAAGGTACTGAATCAATTAGAGCAGCAAACACAAATTAGCCTAGCAGAAGTACGTGACCTGTTAAACTCTTCGCGCAAATATATATTGCCTTTCCTAGAATATCTTGACCGAGAGAAGATTACCAAAAGAGTGGGAGACCAGCGTGTGCGAGCCTAAGAGAACACCTAGGAGGTTATCTTAATGAACATCAAACAATTAGAAGCATATGTGTTGGTTTCCGAATTGGGTAGCTTTACCAAGGCAGCTAAAGGCTTGTTTATGACTCAGCCAGCCATCAGTTTTCAAATTAAAGCATTAGAAGAGGAGCTGGGCATCCAACTGCTGGAACGAGCAGAAAAAAATATTTACCTCACAGATGTAGGCAAATTAGTGTATGCCGAGGCTAAAAAAATATTGGCATATTACCGGAGCATTTTAG
>CAZKEO010000100.1:0-6710 GCA_964551785.1 uncultured Eubacteriales bacterium
AGTGCTGAAACTGCTTTTTCGACAGCTGCCTTACAGTGCCCACAGCTCATACCCTCGACATTAAGTACCACAGTTTCTGGTTGGGAACCCCCACAACAACAACCCATTAAAATCACCTCCCTTCACAAGCTTGTCTATTTGATAAATTTTAGTAATACTTCCATCAGCTCATCTACTTGTCGCTCTCCATGGTTTTCCTTAATGGCTTTTGTCACACAGCCTTTGATGTGTCCTTCCATAATTATTGTGCCAGTTTTATTAAGCCCGGCCCGCACAGCAGCTATTTGCATTAGGATATCCACACAATACCGATCTTCATCAATCATTTTGGCAATGCCGCGTACTTGTCCCTCTATTTTTTTTAATCTATTTAATAAATCTGCTTTCTCATTATGGTACAAACCAGCACCCCCTACCCCCTACCCCCTACCCCTACGGGGTATCTTTTTTACAATTATAGCATAGCTTTTCCAGCCACCGCAATTGTATTATTAGATAACAGTAAAATAAAAATGCCTATCGTTCAATTTAAGATGAGCGATAGGCTTATACTGCTTATACTTATTTAGTTGCTGTATCTGGAATGTAGCCATTCTCAAGGAGGATTCTGGCTCCTTCGGCACTATGTGCAAAGTTGATAAAATCTTGGCCTAATTTATTTGGTTGACCTTTTACCACAAAAGCAAGTGGTTTATAGTGTAGATACTGACCTAGCCTACCCTCTTGATAGGAAGGAGCAATACCATTGATTTTTATTGTTTTAACCTTCATGTTATTTGAGGTAATTGCACCTATATCAGTCCAACCAATACTATTTTCGATGGATGGAATTGCTTCATTCATGGCTTGGTCTGTTCTAAGCATAATGGCCTCCGGAGTTATGGTAATATCCTTAAACCCAGTCAGACATTCATTTAGTTTCAATTTTGATGAATCATTATATTCCCTAGTCAAGACTACAATTTTCTGATTTGGCCCCCTAAGTTCCCGCCAATTCTGGATTTTACCACTATAGATATCACAAATTTGCTCTGCTGTTAAGTTGTCCACCGTCATATAGGGATGGGTGGCAAACACAATCAGTACCTTCGCGTAGGGAATGTAGGTTAAGCCTAGTTGCACTTCACGTGGTAATAGTTCCCTAGAGACCAAACCGATATCGATAACACCATCACTTGCGTTTTTGACTCCACCTGCTGAGCCTAAGCTTTCTGGAATAACCACTTTTATCCCAGGATGTTGCTCCATAAAGACCTGCGCTAATTTGCGAGTTACAGGCAGGTTTGTCCCCGACCCACCAACTACTATCCGTTCTTCCTTTTGCATTTTTGGTTTGGATGGTTCAACCATTTCCGACGACGTACAGCCTGTACTACCTATAAGCACCAATGCCAGTATTATTACTCCCAGTAATCGCCGTGAAAACTTCGCTTTCCTCATTTTCAGGTTCTCCTTTCTGGGTAATAAATTTTTCAGGGTACTCTGACTCCAGGATTTCCAGAAATATTTCGACGAGGACTGGATCAAAGTCCTGATTAGCACACTTAATCAGTTCTGCTCGCGCATCCACAAAGCTCTTGATCGGTTGATAAGGACGACTTGTGGTCATGGCATCAAAACTATCGGCTACTTTTAAGATTCTAGCTTCTAAGGGAATCTCATCACCTTTTAAGCCAAGCGGATAACCTTCCCCATTATATTTTTCGTGGTGGTGCAAGATTACAGGAACAACATGGCTTAGGGATTTGACCGAGCTAACTATTTGTGCCCCCCAGGAAGAATGTTGTTTGAGTACCTCATGCTGTTCAACATCAAGAATACCTTCTTTGTTTAACAACTCCCGATCAATCTCAATCTTACCAATATCATGCAGATAAGCACCTACCTTAATAGTTTTTTTGACTTCATCGGATAAACCTAGTGCTTCGGCAATTTTCATGGAATACTGAACCACCCTTTCGGAATGGCCGAAGGTATAGCGATCCTTAGAGTTTATTACTGAGATTAAAGTTTTGATAGTATTCAGCAAATCACGTTCCGAACTATCCAATCCTGATTTTAATTCGTCTAGTACCGAATAGTACAAAACTACCATGTTTCTACTAGTGTATTTAGCTTTATAAAGAGCATCATCAGCTAACTTAATTAACTCATCTTTTTTCATGGCATTCTCTGGGTAGGTGGCGACCCCCATCGAAACAGTCACTTTACCAGTTGGTTGTTCCTCACGGCCTTTAAATGGGTAGGTTTCAACATCCATCCTAATTCTTTCCCCTACTATTAAAGCCCCCTCTGGGCCGGTATTATATAAAATAACTGCAAATTCTTCCCCACCATAGCGGGCAGCTAAATCTACTCCTCTGATATTACGATTTAAGATTTGGCTCATTTGTTGCAGCACTTGATCACCAGCAGGGTGACCATTAGTATCATTGTATTGCTTAAAATAATCGATATCAATAATAATTAAGGAACAGGGTATATTCAAACGTTCAGCTTTTAATAATTCTTCACCTAACCTTTGCTGAAAAAGGCGGTGGTTATAAAGACCAGTTAAGCCATCAACACTAGCTAAGTATTCCGCCATGTCCAAGCGTTCTTTGATCTTATCTAACATGTAGTTAATGGCGCTGCCTAATTTCCCAAACTCATCATAACTAAAGATATCTACTTTCTGACTGAAATCAGCGTTGGTAATAGCGTTGGTGGTGTCCAGCATTTTAGACAAAGGACTGATTAGTAACTTAGCAAGGAAAAAGCTACTGAAAAATACTACTATCCCAGCCAAGAGAGTTATCCCGGAAATATCCCGGGTTAAATCTCTACTGACAGTCAGCAGTTCTTCATTTGGAACCAACACCGCAATCAACCCGTTGTCCCCAATATTATCCCAAGCACTTAAATACTGGGTTTCACCAGAAGGATTAACTATCTGAAATTTATCCCCTTGTTTAATCGCAGCTTGTAGGTCAGGAAGTATTTTAGTTTGTAAACTCTTCTCCATACTGGAAGAAATCAGTTTACCCGCATAGAAGATGTTAATTTCTACACCTTCTCGTTTTTTGATAACAGCTAACTCTTCATTATCAATATGCCGATCAACTAATAAAGCTCCAGCTGGCATATGTTCACCATATTCAGTTGGATCAAAATGGATAGGTGTCGCTGCAAAAATTTCTAATCCGTTTCCGGTAACTTCCAACCCTGAAGTGGTAACCCCACTCAAAGCCTGCTTAATCAAGACCAGTTCTTCATCATTACTCGCAGCCTGAAAATCGCGCAACTCAGCAATCTGTTTGTGCAAATGGTTATAGACTAAAATTTTATCATTTTCCGAATAGTATTTAGCTGGTGTTAAGACCTCATAAATACGTTTAACCTTGTTTTCTGCGACCGCGATTTCTAAATCTTGTGAATCAGAAAGCAGCCGAATGTAGCCTTCTAAGGCCTTTGTTTGTTCAGTTAACTGGTTAATAGTGTTATTTAAAACAACAATAGCCCTCCTCTGCTCAATTCCTTTGATTTTCTCTCCGATTTTACTCATTGAGAAAAAAGAAATTGCTGTTGTAATAGAGAAGGTGACTATAAAAAAGGCCACAAAAATCTTGGTACTAACACCCATACCAGTTATTTGTGTAATATGTTGAATTAACCAAATAAGATTAAACTTTCTACGATTCATAGTCTCACCTCATGGGCTTTGCATGATCTATTTTTTCTTATGTTTAAGTATTTTCTACAAGAAAATGTAAATTCCTTTATTTTTCAGTACCTTAGTGCAAAAAATTACAAGCTCTTGTTTTTAGATGTATGAATAGTTTCTGATTACTATATACTATAGTTGCTCGAGTATTTTGCCATATACTGCCCTGCCCTACAAGGCGAGACATTTTGGAAAAAAACTAGTTAATAAGGAGAATATAGATGACAACTTATTTCCTACCGATAGTCTTATGAAGATTTGCCCAGCCTGTAATGGCTTAACTCAACTTTCGATAACCTGTCCTTTTTGTCAACAGTCAATGACTGATAATGGATTTGTAGCTGATTTTTTTGGACCCTACAGCCCCTATATGGATGAAGATAGCTACGAGTTAGCCAGTCTTTGGTCACCTGGAGAATTGGCCATTAATTCTCCTGAACCTGAAGACCCTGTTCCTTGTATTCATTTGATGGCCTGCAGTAAATGCGGTTGGGATACTAGAATTGCAGTACCCAAAGTCAGTAATTAACAGAAGGCACCTTGCCTTGAGCAGGGTGCCTTCTGTGCTTTTAGTTCGGTTTTTAATCAAGCTATAATCTCTAGCTCTGCTAACTTTTCGGCACTTGGTTTAGTGGTAGCAGAATCCCAACCCCGGGCTAAGAAATACTCATCTAAAGCAGCTTCTACTTTTTCACGTTCTAAGACCTTGCCAGCTGCGGGTCCCTCCGGAAGCGGAATATCGTAAAAACGTTTCGGGAAGACATGATCCGCCCGTTCCTCACCTTCGCGCAGATTAAACAGCTTTTGAACATTCCAGATCCGTTCCCCAGCTCGAATCATTTCCTCAGGCGTGATCTCCCAGCCAGTTAGCGTAGAATATAATTTGGCCATCAGCGTAGGCCCTACTTTTTGGAGGACCGGTGGCCTAATACAAATCCCCAGCGAATTATAAAGGGCTACTAAATCCTCAGCCCACTTGGCCATTTGCGCGACCTTGATATCCCCTGCAGGCTCAGTGAAGACAGCAGCTTTAACAGGTTCTGGCATATCTAGCTTCTCATAGGTACTCCGGCCAAGCTCAAATTTTTCGGTACGGTAAGGCTCCGGATTTTCATTGTACTTCAAATTTTCCACGGGATTACGAGTACGGAGGTGATCACCACCACGTAAATTGGTTAGAAAACCTAACGTCCAGGTAGACCACCGGCCCCGTGGGTCGAACATTGGTATTTCCATACCCTTGACTGTCATTGAGTAGTCTTGGGCCCCAGTAATCAGTTCCCCTGCCCGAGCTGTCCCTTCAGCCAGCAAATCTCCAATTCCTCGCCTTTGAGTAATATCCTCCAAAAGACGAAGACTACCCTCTACCGTGCCCCATGTCAATTCATAGCCCAAGTCTTCTTTTTTGAGGATTCCGCGCTGGTATAATTCCATCGCGAAGGCTACAGTTGCACCTGCGGAGACCAAGTCTATCCCGAGTCGCTGACAGACTTCAGTAGCTTTGACCACTACACCTAGATCTTCAATGTCACACTGTGCTCCAAAAGCAAAGACCGGCGTAACCTCTAAATCCTTCATTTTTAATCCGGCAAAAGGGCCTTCTTTAACCTCAGCCCAATGGGCACAGGCAATATTACAGGCAATACACCCTACACCTCGTTTGCTATATTTCGGAACCTGAGGTCTTCCTCGGGTTTCCCACCAAGTAGGAATCACACCTGTTTGAAAATTGCGACCTGGCAAAGCCCCGAATTCATGATAAGGACCAGTTGCTAACATCGAGCCAAACTTACTAAAGGGTCCATAAAAAGGTGAACTCAGGATTGCCTGCCTAGTTTCATTGACAACCTTGATAAATTCTCTTTTTTGGGCGACTTTTACACTACCCGTCCCTCTGATCGCAATTGCTTTTAGATTTTTGGAGCCCATCACCGCCCCTAAACCAGTCCTAGCCCAGGCATCATAATAGCCATTTTCAATACTGGCAAAACGCACTAAATTTTCTCCGGCTGGTCCAATTAAAGCCACCTGCAGCTCTGGTTCTTGCTGTTCTGCTCTAAGCAGGTCGATGGTATCCCAACAGTCCTTGCCCCATAAATGGCCTGCTTCCAGCAGTTGCACCTGCTGATCCTTAATCAGCAGATAAACCGGGTTTTCCGCTTTGCCACGAATAATTATCCCATCATACCCAGCAAATTTAAGCTCACTACCCCAGTAATTGCCAGAGTTAGAGGTACCAAAACGTCCAGTCAGGGGCGATTTCGCTGAAGCCTCAATCCTGCTAGCAGTAGGGATATTTGTACCCACCATAACTCCTACATTAAAGACTAGAATATTTTCTGGTCCCAGTGGGTCAATACCCGGTTTTAACTCCCGATACAATAGCTCTGCATTAAAGCCCAGTCCGCTCAAATATTTACGAGCAGTCTGTTCATCTATACTTTTTTCCACAATGGTAGAAGTGGATAAATCAATGTCTAATAGTTTACCGGCATAACCGCGTATTTCCATCCCGCTGTCCCTCCTTCAAGTATCTGCGCAAAGTTTATTCCGTTTAGCGGAAGCTTAATGACCTGCTTTGGGCTGATCTTCCACTTCGATTGTCCGTAAAGCTCCAAACGGACAAACTTCCGCACACTTTTTGCAGCCTTTTCAGGCGGACGAAAAGGCAATGGTAAACAACCCATGGCGGTCATCTTTCTGAATCTGGACAAACGACCTGCTTAAATCAAAATCATCTCCATACGTTATTGCACAGGTAAGGGCACAGGTAGTACAGCCTATACAGCGCCGTGGATCAATAATTAACTCCTTGGCCACGTAACTCACCCCCTATTTGTCGAAATATTTCGTCGTTTTAAGATTGGCTATTGGGGGGCAGTTTTCCTGCTTTGGGGTCGAAAATTATTTGGGGTGTTCTTTGGGGTCTGAGCTGGCTTTGGGGTCTTGGCTACGTGCAAGTTGTTGGTTATGGGGCTGGTGATTGCCGGGAAGGTACCAGCAGGTC
>CAZKEO010000101.1:0-6709 GCA_964551785.1 uncultured Eubacteriales bacterium
ATACGTTTAGTTGATGGAGATCATAATATTGATTGCAAAATTGATGGTTTTGGAGAGATGAAATTAAAATCTGAATTTGTTAAAAAAGTATAACCTTTGATGAGCAATGCTTACTGATATATGTAGGTCTTGGTAAGATAAATACTGATCTATACATGAAGCTGTAATTGAAAAATCGCAGTTCGTATGTATTGGTGAACCGTATCATAGTAACTGCAAAAAAATGGCCTGAACCTTATATTATAAAAGGCTCAGGCCATTACTATTTTTTCATTTCGGCGGATATTAGACGACGTCGGCAATCTCGTAAATCAGACGCTCTGATTTTTCCCAGCCCAGACACCCATCGGTGATGGACTGTCCGAAATTGGTTTCTCCAACAGATTGTGTTCCGTCCATCAGATAGCTTTCAATCATCAGGCCTTTCACGATCTTTCTGAGATCCCCGGAGTAGCAAACATTCCGCATCACTTCGTTAGCGATTCGGGGCTGTTCACCATAACGTTTCATGGAATTTGCGTGGTTGCAGTCTACAATGATCGCCGGATTGTGAAGTCCCGACTCCAGATATTTTTTGCTCAGGAACAGCAAATCCTCATAATGGTAGTTCGGGATGTTTCGGCCATACTGATTGACAGCACCTCTGAGCACTGCATGTGCCAGCGGGTTACCTTCTGTCTGAACCTCGAAACCGTTGTAGATGAAGCTATGGCCTAGCTGAGTGGCATTTATTGAATTCAGCATCACTTTCAAATCGCCGCTTGTCGGGTTCTTCATCCCCACGGGTATGTCGGCGCCACTGCATGTCAGTCGGTGGCCCTGATTTTCCACAGATCTTGCACCTACTGCAACATAGCTGACAATATCATCCACGTAGGCGTAATTGGTCGGATAAAGCATTTCATCGGCAGTAATAAGGCCGGTTTCACGAATGACCCTGATGTGTAAACTCCTAATTGCATAGATGCCCTTCAGCATATCAGGTGCTTCATTCGGATCAGGCTGATGAAGCATACCCTTGTAGCCTTCTCCAGTAGTCCGCGGTTTATTTGTATATATTCTCGGTAGCAGGATTAGCTGATCCTTGACCTTTTCTTGAACTTCAGCCAGCAGGTTCACATACGCCATGACGGCGTCTTCATTGTCGGCAGAACAGGGCCCGATGACCAGCAGTTTTTTGTCAGAGTTACCTTCAAATATTTCGCGTACCTGCATGTCTTTTTCTTTTTTTATCTGCGCCTGTTTAGGGTTCAGAGGAACCTCCGCTTTGATTTCCTCTGATGATGGCAGGCTTCTGATATATTTAAAACCCATTGTGGTCCTCCTCTTCAAGTTGTCATTTGAAAAAAATTAGTTCATTCACTATAGCATGAGGAGTCGAGAAGTACAATGCAAATTTAGAAATAAGTGCTTAAATTTATTAAAGTGGATTTAAGGCCAGAGAAATGAAGCAGGAGTGGGTATTAAGATTAAAAGACGAATGCGAACATCAGCGAGTATTGTTTTATTTTAAACAGTGGGGCGGAGTAAACAAAAAAAAGTCTGGACGGATACTACTCGGGAAAACGTGGGATGATATGCTGCAATTATCCATATAGATATGTTGAAATTGGTGTTAACAGTAGATTAGTTAGTCAGAAAGCGTTTAGGGTCACCATTTTGGTGGCCTTAAATTTTTACCGATAAATTAATTAATATGGGAGGACGCCTTAGAGCAGGAATCTCTAGAATAAAATCGAAATGAAGAAAAATTAGTTGAAACAAGGGAGTATTAACCGTGGATAGAAACATGGGTAAAAAAGCAGAGGTTAACCTGTTGAAACCTGTTCCTAAATTAAGCTATGTTAACGCAATTAATGTGAGGCGTTATCGGTGCATTATGCGGTAGTTTTACGAGCAGCATCAACGATTACGTTATTGGATTCCCCCGGAGGAAGTTTATCAGGGGGTCTTAGCCTATGACTTACTTCCGGTATACAGTGTGGAGCAGTGCCAGAAGGATTTAGATCAACTAGTGGAGTGGAAAAACCTAATCCCTCGGCATGATGGGGGCAGGTCAGCCACGGTGGAGGAGTATCTACGGAAGAAATTCCGCTATCAAATGACTCCTTATGCAGTGGAAATTGAGCGGATGGTAGAGGGGCTGGAAAAGATTCGTGGTTATGGTGGTTCTCTAGAGCCATCTCTTTTAGAAACCATCGCCCAGGGTTTGCAGATGCTGATGGGTAAAGCGGGTAATTTTCAAGAGGGTGAAGCGGCTGCTATGTGGAGAAATATCTATAACACCTTTCGCCAGCTATCAGAAGAAGCAGCCGATTATATTGCCAGCCTGCAGAGCTCCAAGGCAGAAGAACTGATGATGAGCGTTAACTTTCTAGCCTATAAATCCTCCCTAACAATTAAGCTGCAGAACTTTGTCAGCGGTTTACAGGTGAATGGGATGAAAGTGGAGGGGTTGTTACAGCTTGCTCATGCCAATTGTCAATCTTCCTTTTTGGAGTCAGTGCTGGCCGATTGGGGCAGCACGCCGAAATTAGATGTTGATCCAGACCCCGAGGGAGACCGGAACAGATTGGTAAGGGAATGGCAAAACTTGATGCGCTGGTTTTTAGGGGATGAAACCTCTGACAGTGATCTACAGTTTTTGGAACGAGCCACCAAAGATACCATTGCCAAAATTGTCCGTTGTGCGTTACGCATCCAGGAAAAGCAAAGATCAGGGGTTAGTCGGCGCCGGGAATTAGAGTATTTGGGTGATTGGTTTCTTGGCCTTAAAGAGGTTGAGGAAGCCCATTATTTGGCGGCTCATACCTTTGGACTATATAGGGCCAGGTATTTTCAGGGAATTGATGCCAAGGGCACGGATTCTGTGGATGTTTCCATGTGGGAGCGGGGTCCGAACCTGCGAACACTAACGTCTCGCAGTCGAACTAGGCGTCGGGAAACCTCTTCTCAAGCCATGACATCACATCGGGATGAACAGGCTCAAGCCAGAGAACAGTATCTGCAACGTTGCCAAGAAGAGGAAGCGATGTTACTGGATTTTGTAAAGCAGGGAAAAGTACGTATTTCAGAACTTGGGTTGATTACTCCGCCCTTGCGGCTGCAATTGCTGGCTTGGATAGGCAAGTGTATGGGCAACAGAACCAAAGTCATGCGAACTGTAGAGGGAATAGAAATTGCATTGTCTGACCCGCCTCTGGGGCAACGGGCAACTTTGCAGTGTACCGATGGAGAATTGGATATGCCAGACTATATTTTGGTTTTTCGCGATGGATTAGTGGAGAGGAGTAAAGCCGGTGAGCAGTAATGCTGAAAGATTAAAGGAGGAAAGGCGAATCTGTGCTCAGGCTTTGCTCAACCTGTTTTGGATCAGGAAAGATAACGAGCCGGATTTGTTTCAAGCTGTCAGGAATCATTATGAGGCTCTGCAAGAATGGTTCCAGGAATATTGTGGCTTTACTCTGTTAGTAACCAGGCATTTTGCCAAGTTGGAAAAAATGCCTGGAAAGCCCAGAAACTGGATGGGACTTTCTCTTTTCCGGCAGCCCAGAGACTATGGGTTATTCACTTACTGTCTCTGGTTTTTAGAGGGGCGAGGCGAAAATGATCAATTTTTACTCACGGAATTAGTGGAGGAAATCAGGGAGCACCTTGTGGGTCGAGATGTTTTTCTGGATTGGACCATCTACGATCATAGGTTATCCATGGCTAGGGCCTTAAAGTTATTGAAGGAAATGGGCGTTTTGGCTACTGTGGATGGTGATGAAGGCGAGTGGGCACGTAGTGGTTCAGAAGGAGATAATGTGCTGTATGAATGCACTCCCTGGTCCAGATATGTATTACGCCGCTTTTCAAAAGACTTACAGAGTTATCCTGATTTGGATTCCTTGGGGGAAGGAATGTACGCTGATACACCTGAAGGGCAGTTGAAACGGCGGAGGCATCGGATCTACCGGCGATTGATTCAGGAACCGGTGATTTATGACTGGGAGTGGAGTGATGATGAACGCTATTATGTGCGCAACCAACGCCGGCTGATTAGTGAACAGTTGGAAAACATGCTGGGATTACAGTTGGAACGATATCAGGAAGGTATGTTGGTTTTTTATTCTGAGTCTGGCAGTGATGCTCAATTATTCCCCTCGGCCAGGGCACTGTCTGATTTAGCCCTGTTGCTGGGAGGTGAGATCCGCCGAATGTTAGCTCATCCGGATGGGGGGCTGTATGTAGATTCCCAGGGTAGAATCGAGGTAACTGAAGTGGAAATTGAGGGTATTCTTCTGCGGTTGAGGGAAAAGCATCACAGCTTTTGGAGTAAACAGCACCGCCAGGCAACAGCCCGGGAATTAGCCGGGGATTTATTACAGCATTTAGTGGAATGGGGCATGGCAGCTCAAGCAGATCCGCAGCGTTGGTGGCTTTGCCCTGCTTTAGGTCGGTGGAATGGCGACTATGATAGCTTTAGTGATGCGGAGGGAATTTCATGAGTAATCGCTGGCAATTAGCTAGGGCAGGTTTAGTAAATTTTTGGTATTATCATGATGAAGCAGAGTTCCACTTTGCCCAAGGTAGGTTGATTCTGCGGGGTACCAATGGCTCTGGTAAATCAGTCACTATGCAGAGTTTTTTGCCTTTGGCGTTAGATGGTGACAAGAGACCGTGGCGGCTAGACCCCTTTGGATCAAAAGACCGCCGGATCGAGTACTACCTGCTGCTGGAGGAGGATAGCGGATATACCGACCGGACGGGTTATCTATACCTTGAGTTTTATCATCAAAAACTGGATCGGTATTTGACGGTAGGTATTGGTCTTCGAGCCCGGCGAAATAGCGGAGGAGTAGGGTTTTGGGGCTTTGTCATTACTGATAATCGGCGGATTGGCAGAGATTTGAAACTGTACGAACTAGACTTCAGCCAAGGTAAAGAAACTAAGATTCCCCTGACCCGTAATCAGTTGGAAGAACTGCTCGGTGATGGGGGACAAGTTGTCACGGAACAAAAGGAGTATAAAAAATTAGTTAACAAGTATTTATTCGGATTTAATGATCTCCAGGCTTATCAAGAGTTGCTGGACCTGATGATCCAACTACGTAGTCCCAAGCTTTCAAAGGATTTTAAGCCCACTACTATCTATGAAATCTTAACGGCAGCTCTGCCTGCTCTGCAAGAAGAAGACCTGCGTCCCTTGTCGGAAGTGTTGGAAGACATGGATGAGATCGGCGATCGACTAGAGGAACTGGGGATGCATTGTAAGGAAACAGAGAAACTGGATAAAGCTTATGCCACTTACAATGAATATCTTTTGTACATGGAAGCTCAGCGGGTGATGAAGGAAAGAACAACCTTAGAGCAACAAAAACAACTCTGTCAGGAGTTGCAGGAGGAAGTCGCTCGGTTAACAGTTGCCAAGGAAAGTCAGGAGGGTCACAAGCAGGCTCTGCAGTTGGAAAAGGAAACAGTGTCCAGCAAAATCTCCGCACTAGAAACCAGTGAAGCTGTGGAAAAAGAGGCTGAACTGGAGCGACTGTGTAAAGATGAAAAAAAGACTGAGGCAGAAATTAAGACGGCGGAACTGCGAATGCAAATGTGGGAGGAGCGGTGTAAGCGCAATCAGCTATCATCAAAAAATTACCAGACAGAGTTGTCTAAAAATCTAACCAATCAGCAAGATACAGTGTCGGCAATGGAAATGGCTGCCCGGGAAAGTGAATTGACCATTCATGACTTGTATCACCGCCAGTGGGAGCGAAAGCTAACACCTAATGATCTGGTTTGGGCTAATTGGCAGCGAGATATTCGACAACAGGAAGCCCGGTTAGAAGAAGCTGAGAGGCTTGCTCAGACGGAAACTGGGTGCAAAAAACAGGTGCAAGACGCCGAACGGGTGGTTAGTGCTGCCAGAGAGCTGCGGGATCAGAGGGAAGTGGAGCTGCGACGGTCGGAGGAGCTCTGGGATCAAACTTTGCTGAAGCAACAAGAGGAGATTTTTGCCTGGCGCAAGGGTTTGATCCAGCTGCCTTTATCAGAGGATGATTTGCAGAATTGTTTACATCTACTAACTAAATATCCTGAAATATCTTATGATGAGGTCATAGAACCTGTTCGCGACTGCTATCAGACTGCTTATCAAGCTCTGACAGCCCAGAAGTTACAGTGGCAGCATCAAAAAAGTCAACATGAGACTGAAGTGGGTCATCTTCAGGAGCAATTACAGGAATGGAAACAGCATAAAGAGCCAGAGCCTAAGCGTACTCCAGGACGGGAGAAGATTAGGCAACGAAAAGAACAAGAGGTTGGCAAAGGTGCTCCCCTCTATAGCCTGTGTGAGTTTCGTAATGAAGTTACCCCTGAGGTCAGAGCAGGTCTGGAGTCAGCCCTGGAACAGGCGGGTTTGTTGGATGCCTGGGTTAGCCCAGAGGCTGGTGGTAGTATTCTTTCCGATGAGGAAGAAGTTTGGTTGGGCCCTCATCCGGAGTTATTGGCCCATACTCTCGCCGATTACTTGTACCCTACGCCAACTGCAGACGCAGGTGTGTCTGCTGAACTGGTGGACCAAGTATTGCGGACAATTAGGGTGGAAGATGGGCCTATGCCGGGAATTGTGACAGTGGTGTCAGAAAAGGGAACTTATTGCTTGGGTGCGTTGCAAGGACAGGCCGAGATCAAGTCAAGGAGTCAGTATATAGGAAAAGAAAGCCGTCTTCTG
>CAZKEO010000102.1:0-6699 GCA_964551785.1 uncultured Eubacteriales bacterium
CTAAAAAATGGGGGGTCAAGCACATGAAAATAGAAAAAAAGAAAATAAACGTGGGTGTTGGATTTGTAACAGGACGAAAGAATTTTAAAGATGTTGTCAATACTTATGTTTATAACTGGAATGAATCAGGACTTGTTGAGCAAAACAAAATTGGTCTCCATCTTTTTGTCGCTTACGATTTAAAATATTCCAGGACAAAAGTAAGTGACTATACAATTATAGATGAAGAAATATTAGATATAGTGGATTCGGCTTATTACATTGGTAAGTCATCAATATTAAATGAGGCACAATACTTAGTCGAAAAAAAAGTAATTAGCTTAAAAGAGGCTAAACTGATATTTGGCGACGGATATGCTAAAAAAAGAAATATGGTTCTGTATTTTGCCATAAAAAATAGAATGGACTATCTTATTTTCCTTGATGATGATGAATATCCGATAGCAACTGTAAAAATAAATGATAGCATTATGTGGACAGGTCAAGAAGTTTTATCAACACATATAAGTAATATTAAAAATGTGGATATAACTCATGGGTATCATTGTGGATATATCTCTCCCATCCCATATATGGAATTTAACGACAAGCTTTCCGAAGACGATTTTAGAATGTTTATAGAAGCTATCAGCAATGATATTATTAACTGGGATTCAATCAGAGAAAAAATGAATGCCGGTGGAGTTACATATGCTGACCTTGATATAATTAATAGTGAGACCACTAAAGTCGTTAAAGAAATAGACGGTATGAAATTTATTTCAGGTGCTAATTTAGGGTTTAACCTTAAAAATACCAATAAAATATTTCCCTTCTACAACCCTCCAGGAGCTAGAGGAGAAGACACTTTTTTAAGCACCAGCATTGAGAAATGTGATGTATGGAAAATTCCTTGTTATACTTTCCATGACGGGTTTGGTGCTTATGAGCATTTGGTTCTTGGAGTATTGCCTAAAAAATTAAAAAAAATAAAGGCAGATTCAGGCAAAAACACAAAAAGGTTTTTAAAAGCTTCAATCGGATGGATAAGGTACAAACCACTTCTGCTTTATATTACTCAAAGAGATAAATATGAAACAGAAATCGTAAAAATGAAAGAAAACCTGTCGAAAGTAATTCCAAAGGTTTGCGAGTATTTTGGAAATGATGGATTTAAAGATATATTGGATGAACTTGAATTTTATCATACACATGTAGAAGAGCATTTCAGTGATTTTGAACAAACTAGGTTAACATGGTTTAAAATACTACAATTTCTAAGAAATAATTAATGGGCTATATTTTAGAATAAAGCTTGTAGATTCATGGCAAAAAATATTAAGCGGATTCTGAAGGTTATAAATATACTAGGGGGGCAATGAACACGATTTTGTTTTCTTGCCTCTTTTTCTATGTTTATGTATTAAATATGATATAATTAAACCTCAATAGGTGAGGTGAAAACAATGACTAGCTCGAAAATCGTCGCCATTTTGAATAATCCACAATACCGTACCTACATGGCCTATAACCAGGAGCGAGAGCAGGTAAGGACCTATTGTAAACACGGCTGGGAGCACAGCCTAGATGTTGCCAGGGTAGCCTATATCTTAGTTTTGGAGGCAAGACAACAACCAAGCAGGCAACCGCTAGTCTTGTTAACTAAAGAGATAATTTATGCTGCAGGGTTATTGCATGATATCGGTCGTTGGCAACAATACGATGCTGAAATCGACCAAGTAGAAATTGACCATGCCCAGGCTGGAGCAGAATTAGCTGTAGAGATTTTAGTGCAAGCGAAGTTTAACCAGGCAGAAATTTTGCTAATTCAGGAAGCCATTCGCAGTCATCGCCAGAGTGGGCAGACTACCAGTTTCCTAGGACAAATTCTCTACCTGGCAGATAAGGCAGTCCGGCCTTGCATTAATTGTGAGGTTAGAGCCAGCTGCAAAAAGGTTAGTGAAATGGATATCCTGCAACTGGACGAAGGGAATATCTATTAGAAATATTTAGATAGAAGGAGGACAGCTTGATGAACTGGAATCCCCGCCTAGTAAAGATTAATAATTTACAGGAAGCTAAGGCTGAACTAACCAAAATCGGGGCAGATGAGCATGGCATCCAACTGATGATGGGAAAAGCAGTGTTTTATGCTATTCATTTAGATAATGTCCCAGGTAAAGCAGCAAGTATCATCAAACAAGAGTTACTCTCAAAAGGTGGAGAAGCAGCTATCGCCAGACAAGCCTTGGTACAACCACATGACCCGTCTAGTGTCCTTATGCTAGCAACTGCAAAGCAATATCAGAGACTAGTTGTCAAACTCAAAATGCAGCAATTCGGTCTGCCCAAACTAGCAAGCCAAATGACAGAGATGCTAAAGAATCTCCAAGGGTACCAACCCTATGAACTGCAGAGTGGTAACTTCTCCTTGCCACTTGGGAATAGAACATTAGTAATGGGCATCCTAAATATTACCCCAGACTCTTTTTCAGATGGCGGGAAATACATCGACTTAGACCTAGCAGTTGAGCATGCCAAGCAGATGGTAGCAGATGGAGCGGATCTGATTGATGTGGGCGGGGAATCTACCAGACCAGGAGCGGTGGCAGTAAGTACGGAAGAGGAACTCCGGCGGGTAATTCCTGTCCTGGAGCGACTGTCCAGAGAGCTCGCAGTGCCTATGTCGATTGATACCTATAAAGCAGAGGTTGCCAGCAAGGCTGTTGCCAGCGGCGCTAGTCTTGTTAATGACATCTGGGGTTTGCGCGGCGATCCAGCCATGGCTAGGACTGTGGCGGCACTAGATGTACCCTATATCATGATGCACAACCAAGCAGATACCAACTACCAAAATTTGATGGGTGATATCATAGCCTTTTTCCGAACGGGAATGGAGATGGCTACGGCAGCGGGGATGCGGCCAGAACAGATTATTTTAGATCCAGGCATCGGCTTTGGTAAAACCTATGAACAAAACCTTGCAGTGATGCAGAAACTGTCAGAGCTAACTTCCCTGGGACAACCACTGCTCTTGGGAACATCGCGAAAATCCTTAATTAAACATACCTTGAATTTACCTGCCCAGGAGAGGGTGGAAGGCACGGCAGCTACTGTTGCCTTAGCTATTGCGGCAGGGGCAGATATCATCAGAGTACATGATGTCAAAGCAATGAGCAGGGTAGCTAGAATGACTGATGCTATCGTGCGCCGAACTGAAAAGGAGTGATCGCCTTGGACAGAATTTACCTGCAGGGGCTGGAGTTTTACGCCTACCATGGAGTCCTGGCTGAGGAAAAGTCACTGGGACAGCGCTTTGTGATTGACCTTGTGCTGGAATTAGACCTCAGACCAGCTGGTATCAGTGATGATTTAACTAAATCAGTTAGCTATGCCGAAGTCTATACGGACATCCGGGAGATTGTAACCGGCAGCAAATATAACTTGCTGGAAGCCTTAGTTGAAAAAATCCCCGCCGAAATTTTGCTTAAATATCCGGTACACCAAGTTACTGTGAAAATACGGAAGCCACAGGCTCCCATCGCTGGGGTTTTCGAATATATGGCAGTGGAAATTACCCGTCAAAAGCAGGTGTGACCAAGATGGAAAATGCGCGAATAGCTACCGCCTATCTTGGTATTGGGTCTAATCAGGGTGATTCGCAAGAGCTGATTGGCCAGGCCATCCAGGCACTGGACCAAATCCCAGGCATCAAGGTGGACAAAACAGCTAGCCTATATCAGACAGCTCCTTGGGGAAATACCCAGCAGGATTGGTTCCTGAACACTGTGACGCGGATAAAAACCACACTTGGACCAAAGGAATTGTTGACCCACTTGCAGGCCTTAGAAAACCAGTTGGGGCGAGTGCGGGGCATTCATTGGGGGCCGCGGACTATCGATCTGGATATCTTGCTCTACGACGAGGAAATGCTGAATTACCCCGATCTGATCGTGCCACATCCCCGCATGTTAGAAAGAGCTTTTGTGATGGTACCATTAGCAGAACTGGCACCAGACCTAGTTATTCAGGGAGAAAACATAGCTCATATAGCAAAAATTCTGAAAAATAGTCAAGAAGTTGTTGGCACTGGCCAAAAAGTATGGTAAGATGAACGTGACTTTGGGTATTATCCCTTGGAACTACACCAATCAGTCAGTTTAAAACAGCCACAAATACATATTTATATCCGCTTGTAGCCTGAGAAGGACCGAGACGGAGAGGTAACACGGTGAATTTTGGCAACTAAATCCATCGGTGGGTGATATGCCTACTAGTAGTTGGATTTGTTACCATCAAGTGTTTGACCCTTCGGACCTGTCCGGAGGGTTTTCGATTTTGTTTAGGAATGGGGGTTGGAAGTGATGTCCAAGCCAAGCTTCTGTATCGTAGGAGCAGGAGTGGTGGGTACAGCTGTAGCCAAACTCCTTGTAGATAAAGGATATCCCTTAGTAGGGGTGGCAAGTAGAAAAATCGCCACGGCAGAGCAAATGGCTAGAGATTTTGGGGTGCCAGCTACCCAGTTTCCTTGGGAAATAACAAAAGAAGCCCAAGTAGTCTTTCTGACCACCCCAGACAAGGAAATTGAACAAGTTTGCACAACAATCCAAAATGGGGGCGGCTTTAGCCCTGGCGTACTGGTTATCCACATGAGTGGGGCCTTAACCAGTGATGTCTTAGCAGCAGCTAAAGCCTCTGAAGCGTTAGTTATGTCTTTGCATCCCTTGCAATCCTTTGCCCGGGTGGAAGAAGCAGTAACTAATCTGCCAGGGTCAGTCTTCAGCATAGAGGGGGATCTGGAAGCTCAGGAACTAGGCTTTCAACTAATCAGCGACTTAGGTGGACAAGGTTTCGTAATTGCCAAAGCCAACAAGGCTATCTATCATGGAGCTGCTGTGATCGCAGCTAACTATCTGGTGGCCTTAACCCAATTAAGCACAGCGATGCTGGGTGAAATCGGGATTCCCCCAGCCCAGGGAACACAAGCGTTAGTACCTCTAATGGAAGGGGTATTAAAAAATATAAAAGCCTTGGGTCCAGCTCAAGCACTAACTGGACCGATTGCTAGGGGAGACATAGGCACAGTGGCTAAGCATCTGGAGTCCCTGGCCCAGCTACCAAATGATTATCTAGAAATTTATCAAAAGTTAGGCAACTATACTGTTGGGATCGCGTTAGAAAAGGGTTCTATTGATTCAGAACTAGCCAGCAAGCTGAGAGCAAAACTACAGTAAAAGCTTAAGGAGGTCGAAAAACAGTGGCAAAAATAACAACTACATCATTACGCCGCATGAAAGATGAGGGTAGAAAAATCACCATGCTAACCGCATATGATTATTCTACAGCAAAGATTCTAGATGAAGCAGGAGTAGATATGTTACTGGTCGGAGATTCCCTAGGAATGGTAATGTTAGGCTATGACTCGACACTCCCAGTTACTATGGAAGAAATGCTCCATCATACGAAAGCTGTTACTAGAGGTACTAGTAATGCTATGGTTGTGGCTGATATGCCTTTTCTTTCCTACCATATCTCGGTAGCAGAAAGTGTCCGCAATGCCGGTCGGTTCTTGCAGGAAGCAGGAGCCCAGGCAGTTAAGCTAGAAGGTGGACGGGAGATGCTTGAGCCGATTAAGGCCATTATCCGAGCAGGAATCCCAGTGGTCGGGCATCTGGGCTTAACACCACAACAAATTCATCAACTAGGCGGCTTTTGTGTACAAGGGCGCAGCGAAGAGCAGGCTCGCAAGATTTTGGAAGATGCCAAAATCCTCGAGGAGGCCGGTGTGTTTGCATTAGTATTGGAGTGTGTACCAGCACCTCTGGGCAAACTGGTCTCTGAATCCTTAAGCATTCCCACTATCGGGATTGGGGCTGGGTCGGCTTGTGATGGACAGGTGCTCGTAATCCAAGATCTACTGGGCTTATATACCAATTTTACACCTAAATTTGTTAAGCAATTTGCAAAACTAAATGTGCCGATGACTGAGGCAGTTAAACAATATATTGAGGAAGTAAGGGCAAGCACCTTTCCGGCACCGGAGCATACCTTTGGGATGGAAGAAAGCTTGCTCAAGAAACTATACTAAGGTACTTGTACTAAGCTAATCAAAACATAGGGGGCGGCAGTTGTGGAAATTATCAAAACGGTGGCAGAGCTCAAGGCTTTCGTCAAAAGTGTCCGCGCAGAGGGGCAGACGGTAGCGCTGGTACCCACCATGGGTTACCTGCATCAGGGACACGTATCCTTAATGCAGGAAGCAAAAAAAGCTTGCGATATTGTGATTGTCAGTATCTTTGTTAATCCTTTGCAGTTTGGGGTGGGCGAAGATTACGAAGTATATCCCCGGGATTTGACGCGGGATGCTGAGTTAGCTGAATCTGCAGGTGTCAGTGTGATTTTTGCCCCCGCGGTTAGCGAGATGTATCCCCACAGCTATCAAACCTTTGTCGAAGTGGAAGGCATCACCAAGTACCTTTGTGGCTTCTCGAGGCCAGGACATTTCAAAGGTGTGACCACAGTTGTCAACAAATTGTTTAATATCGCTCAACCTGACAAAGCTTTTTTTGGGCAGAAAGATGCCCAGCAGGTCCTGGTTATCAAACGCATGGTAGCTGACTTGAACATGAATTTAGAAATAGTCACCGTTCCGCTTGTCCGGGAAGAGGATGGCTTAGCAATGAGCTCCCGGAATATCTATTTAAGCCATGAGGAACGTCA
>CAZKEO010000103.1:0-6674 GCA_964551785.1 uncultured Eubacteriales bacterium
GGCATCTTTTTCTACAATAAAATCTAAATCATGGAGATGAATTTTGGCCCCACCAGTTCTGGGCATTTGAGTATTCATTTGGGCAATCACTAGGCGAGCACAGTCTGCGGCTGCCTGAGTATAATCTACTGAAATTCCAAAACTACAAAACCCTTCTTCATCTGGAGGGGTAACTTGGATTAAAGCTACATCCACAGGTAGAATGTTGTTCTTAAACAAGCGCGGTATTTCGGAGAAAAAGCAGGGTGTATGATCAGCTCGCTTATCCTCTAAAGCCTTTCTGGTTGAGGCGCCAATAAACAAGCCATTGTGGCGAAAGGATTTTTCCATTCCTGGTTGCGCATATTTAGCTGGCCCCATTGCTACCATATGCACAATTTCTACATTGCTAAGTTCTGGTGCCCTGTTAACCAGAGCTTCCACCAAGGCAGTCGGTTCACCGCAAGCATGCCCTAAGACTACCCGGTCGCCAGAGTTAATATTTTTTACAGCTTGTTCAGCAGTTACAAGTTTATTTTGATAAACATTTTGCCAATTGTTCATAAGAAGATTCCTCTCTTGTTAGTACAAAAATTAATACTAATTTGTTTGCCCAAGATTTTCTCGCCGCCGTTCGCTGCGTAGTATTTTTAAAGCCTCGGCAACTAAATCGTCGCTAACCCCAAACACTGGGATTACCCCTTTAATTTCCGGACACTCTTCCAGGAGTACTGTTTCAATAAATTCGCTCAAGGTTTGCTGGGAGCTGGGGCATGTAGAGCATGCCCCAGTCAGCCTTATTTTAACAAACCCGTCAGAGGTCACTTGAAATTCAAGGTCACCATTGTGAGCTTGCAGAGCTGGACGAATTTTGTGTTCGATAGTTGTCCTAACTGCTTCCATGGTCATCCCTCATTCTATGACTTATTTAGCAATTGCTACGCTTTAATCCCTGCAATCGCTTTGGCCAGTTCCTTTTTCTGTTCCAGATTACCCTGGCGGGCAATCATAATACGCTGAGCTTGAGGTGAACCTGCTCCGTGCATGGACTCGGTCCGGTATCCAACGGCAGCAGTACCTAAGGTCAGGTTTTCAACTAAACGCAGGATGCGCATTCTGTCTTCGGTAGATACTGCGTTCACTCCGCGGAAATATTTTTCCACAACCTTGCCGATTTCCGGATGACGCAAATCCTTTTCTGAAGGCATGGTAACCATCAGGCCACCAGCAATATCTTCAGCCAAGCGGGTGATTTCATAAGGGAACCGGGTAACATTCTGCTTGCAAACATTGGCCAATAACAAGTTGATCAGGTAGGTGCCGGAGGCAGTTTGATGGCCTTCTGCAGAACAGGCAATTCCACAGGCATATAAAGTTTCATTGAGATGCATCATTTCGATCAGCTTATCTTTAACATGAGAGGCTTTCGCTGCACCGTTATAGTCAGCCGCCACAGCTGCTGCTCCGATTAAAACATCACCTACGCCTACTTTACAGCCGCCATAGCTTTGCCGGTGATATCCAGCAAACCGTTCAACCAAAAGACCACTGAATTCGGATTCACCGCACATGAAGACATTCTCCCAAGGAATAAAGACATTATCAAAAACCATCAGGGCTTCATGTCCACCAAACTGTTTATTCCCGACATCGAGATCTCCACCTTCCAGTTTGCGGGTGTCGCAAGACTGGCGACCATAGATGTAGAAGATACCTTCAGCATCTGCTGGAGCGACAAAAGAAACTGCGTAGTCAGCGTCATCCTTGCCCATGGCAATGGTAGGCATTACGAGAATCCAGTGAGAGTTTATTGCGCCTGTTTGGTGGGCTTTAGCGCCACGGACGACAATGCCATCTTCCCTTTTTTCTACCACATGCAAAAAGAGGTCAGGATCAGCTTGTTTACTAGGGGATAAATTGCGATCTCCTTTAGGGTCAGTCATAGCACCATCAACTGTCCAATCCTCTTCCTGCATTTTGGTCAGAAAGTTAATGAAGCGCTGATGATAAGCAGTTTCTAATTTTTGGTCCATTTCAAAAGTTACACTGTCAACTGCATTGATAGCATCCATTCCTACACAACGCTGGAAGCAGGAAGCGGTTTTTTGTCCTAACAGGCGCTGCATTTTAACTTTTTTCACTAGATCGTCAGTGCTTTGATGCAGGTGGCAGAATCGGTTGATTTTTTTACCAGTTAGATGGGAGGTTGCGGTCATAAGATCAGCGTACTGTGGGTCTTCGGCATATTGATAAGTGGCTTTGACCGAATTCATGGAAGGCCTAATAATTGGGTGATCAACGGGATTTGCCACTAACTCACCTTGAAGATAAACTTTTAAATTCAGCTTGCGTAAACTTTCTTCATATTCCATTGCAGTTTTCATTAATAAACTACCTCCTTATACCGATCCGTTCAGGTTATCGGTTTTATAATTTAGAAATTTATTCTGCGCCAATTTTGGCGTTAAAGACGGGGTCTTTTGTTTTGTCATAATTTGCCCAGTTGCGGAAGAAGTCCTTACCATAGATCAGAGCACAAAGGACAACACCAACGGCCAAAGCAAAGCCAGCATCACGGGAGATTAATACTGCGGCCACAATCCCGGCTACACCCAGGTCATTATAGGTGCGGGCCTTCATAATTCCTACTCGGACAGCTACATAGCCTTGGACCAGCATTGTCAGGGAAAGGGCGATCGGTAAAATTGGTTTTACTAAAGTAACAATGGGGGTTAAGAAATAACCTGTAAAAGTTCCCAACCGGAAGGAAGCTAAACCGCCAAATAAGCTGTCCATGGCGTCCCGGCCTTGTTTATAGCGTTCGCAAGAGACAACCTGCATTGCTGCCCACATTGGACCACACATGGTGATATCAGGTCCAAGCATGGACATAGCTATATTACGAATACCTACAATCATGTTGTTGCGGTTGGCGTCAAAATGAATGTCTTCATCACCATTTCGGGTTTCTCTAGCTTCGTCTATTAGGGCCTCGGCCTGAATCAATTCACCAAACAGGACGATGTAAATTGCTGCAACCAGTGGTAGCGCACTTATAAACATGCTAATGGGAGGCCAACCAACACGTGTGGCAAAAGGAGTCCATTCTGTAAACAAGGTATAAAACTGCGGGATGGTAATACCCCACTGAATAGTGGGCCAGGGTAACTCACCAACTAGAGGTGCGACAATAATTGCTAGCATAAGCGAAGGTACCAAACCTAAATTTGAAATAAACTTAAGTGCGGTATGCTTTGCTTTTAGTAGCTTAAAGTGATTGGAAAACAACAGATAAAAGGCTAGGCCAATGGCAATAGTTATGGTCCAAGGAGCGGAATCAAACTTCTTCCCTGTGTCAAATACTAATTTAACTGCGGCAATACCGGCTCCGAGCAATATTCCTGATTTCAGCGCATCGGGAACAATATCCACAAACTTTTTGGCTAAACCAGTAGACCCTAGCAATAAGGAAAATATACCAAGTTCCATTTGAAAGGCAATCAGGCCATGCAATCTGGGAACACCCTCAGGGAAGGCTTTCAACCAAATCAGCAATAGGGGTATAGCTGGAGTAATCCAACCTGGTACGACTGGATCTCCCAAACTGGTATGCCATAAATAAAAGAAGCCGTTTAGAATGACAATGGTAAGTGCAATTTCAAAAGGCATACCGAGATATTCCTGAAGCATGGGAATGGCGCCTAGACAAACAGCACACATGAGGAGACCTTGAATATAATCCGGCGCTTCGAAACGATAATGAAGAAATGGCAATCTCAGTTGGAACGGACCCACAGGAATGTAAGGTTGAGCTTGGCCTTCTTGGCGCTTGAGAACAGGTCCGAAAATACTCATTAAAACACTTCCCTTCAAATTTTATGAATACAAATTTCCCGGGTTTGTATTACGAAAACTTAATAAAGCAACTTCCGTGCCAAAACCAAAATATCAAATAAAAGAAATATATTGTGGGGGCCGGAAGATGTTATCTGTAGCGTATTTACGGTTCTCATTCAAAAAATAAAAAGCCAAAACCTTTCAAAAGATTAAAAGGTTTTGGCCTATACTTTCTTGCTTGGATGTGCGAATTTGCACAAAGTTTTTATTTAACTCTCCGGAAGCTTTGTCCGACAAAGGTTGTGCAAGTTTGCAACGCCCTGCAAACTTGCAACATTTGCTATTTTAATAAACCATATTTAACAGCTTTGCGGAAAATGGTTGTCCTGTCAACTCCTAAAACTTCAGCAACTTTTTGCCAGGACTGATACTCATTATAAGTATCTTCTAAGAGATAAGCTTCAGTTTGTGCCACAGCATCTTTTAACTTTGTCCCGCGTTTTGGCAAGCTAATTTTTTGACGAAGTTCTACCGGCAATAGGTTTAAGGATAGCTCTTCCTCTGTTGAAGTAATCATCATGCGTTCTAGCACGTGCTCTAATTCACGAACATTACCCGGCCAGCAGTACTCTGTTAATTTATCTACTAATTGGGGAGAAACTCTGCTGTTAAAATTAAAGCGTTTATTTAATTTGTCAATTAGATATTTAACCAAGAGCGGAATATCTTCCTTACGTTCCCTTAAAGGCGGAATTTGAATAGGTACTACCATCAACCGGTAATAAAGGTCTTCCCTGAAAGTACCGCTTTTGACCATTTTGGCCAGATCACGATTGGTGGCTGCAATAATTTTTACATGGACTTCTATTGGTGTGGTGCTACCGACTCTAATAATCTCCTTTTCCTGAAGAGCACGCAAAAGCTTGGCCTGTAACAGTAAAGGCATTTCTCCCACTTCATCCAGAAACAGCGTTCCTTGATGAGCCAACTCAAATAGGCCAGGCTTTCCTTCTTTTTTAGCCCCGGTAAAGGCTCCCCCTACATAGCCAAATAGCTCAGACTCTAGTAGTTGTTCAGGGATAGCAGCACAGTTAATTTTAATGAAGGACTTGCTAATACCTTTGCCTTGTTCATGAATTAACTTGGCAATTAGTTCTTTACCTGTACCTGACTCTCCGGTTATTAACACTGTAGTATCGACATGGGCGACCTTCATAGCCAATTCAATCACCCGGGCCATGGCCTCGCTACCAAAGACTATTCCGTTATCTTTGATTTGTAAGGAGCGTAAATGCTTTAATTCAGCTTCATATTTTAAGGTCTGCTCTTTGGTTTTTTGCAACTGACACTGTAGACTGTTTAGTTCAGTAATGTCGCGGACATTGGTTACAACCCGAGATAAGTTACCTTTTTCATCAAAAACTGGGTTGCCTGTCACCAGAATCTGTTTGTTAGTGCGTCTAATTGTCTGTGCAATGGTGATAATCTTCCTTTGCTCAATAACCTGGAGGGTTGCAGACTTATCATAAACCCCTTCATTAACCAACTGCTGCATGGTCTTGCCGAGTACTTCTTCGGCGTTGATTCCTGAGATGCGTTCGTAAGCAGAATTAAGCCGTAAGACAAGCCCACTACCATCGGTGATAAAGATTCCGTCATAAGAAGAATTAACAATAGCTTCTAATTCCCTGATTAATTGTTTTACTGAGTCTAATTCATTATAAAGATGTGTCATACTGGATAAATGCCTAGGATTAACTATTCCTAAAACTTCCCTGTGAGTGTTTACAACAACAGCACCGAGCATACTTCTCGAAATCGTAGCGAGATGATCCTCAGGTTGGCAACAGGGGATGCCTTCTACTACACAACCTTCGACAGTATCTTGAATTGTTAAGCCCTGTTGCAACCCTTTTAGCAAGCTGTTTCTGGTCATAATGCCAGCGTACTTTTGTTGCGGATCTATCACGGGAACAATCAGGGTGTTATTACTCATGATAAAGTTAATGGCGTCTTCGATAGTAGCTGACACAGGTAAGGCGACAATTTTTTGCATTACATCAATAACCTTCATCATGACACCTCTCTTTCCCGGAGTTGGAATAGTTCCGAGTGACTTTTAATCTTCGATATTTTCTGCAGATATTCGTCATATTAAACTGAATTTCCTTTTGCGATAAAAAATATAGGTGGCAGCCTCTTGGGTCGGTAACCTGCGTTCAGGTTGCCGGTTGGTAACCTTCCGCTGTTAAGTTGTCTTATTAGGTTTTCCGGGCTGGTACCAGTAGGTCCGGAGATGCTTAATTCCATACCTAGCATTTCTAAGCTGGGTGCACTAGCAGAAGTTGCCCAACCTTTCCGAGTGGACGTCCATGTCCACCGGAAAGGCGTTTGGCATCCGTGCCAAACGGGGCAAATTCTGCTGTGCACACTGCGCTAAGAAATGCTACGGTACTCCACCATGCCCTCCTAAACCTACTGGTAGCCAGCCCTGGGCCAGCTTTTGGGAAGCGGCAGGTCACCAACCTTGGTCATCCTTGTTGGTAATGGCAGGTTAGCCAGCCCATCTCGGCTTAGGGTTAACGGTTGCGAAGTGGGACAGGCTCTTTGGTAGGTGGTCGGGCATTCATTTAAGGTCACTTGCCAAGCTAAACAGGCCAGGATACTGCCCATTCCCAAACAAAGCAAGCTAACAGGTTAGTCATCTGCCCCTCCCACGCTATACAAGCTACAGGTCAGGTATCTGTCGGTGACAGGGCTCCTGGTGGAGCAGCGTGGCAGCTCTTTGTGCAGGTATGCATTAAAATTGACCTTGGAGGCAGGACGCCGACAACCTCGCCGGTGAACACGGACGTTCA
>CAZKEO010000104.1:0-1425 GCA_964551785.1 uncultured Eubacteriales bacterium
ATATTGGCTTAGTTCGCAAGACAAATGAAGATACTTTGATTGCGGAGGAAGATCTGGGTTTATACGGGGTAGCAGATGGCATGGGTGGACATCAGGCCGGTGAAATTGCAAGTTGTCTGGCAGTACAGGTACTGGTTGATTATTTAAGGAAACAACCAGTCAGCACCATTGTGGAGGACCAGGTTACCTTAGCTGCCGCTGTGCAGGAAGCTAATCAGCAAGTATATATCCAAGCCCAAAAACAAAATAGTTTCCGGGGGATGGGAACAACTGTTACCGTAGGTTTATTTGAGGCTAATCGACTCCAAATAGCTCATGTGGGTGACAGCAGGGCCTATTTACTACGGGATCAGCAGTTAAAACCACTGACAACTGATCATTCCTTGGTCTTTGAATTGGTGCAAAATGGTGGGATATCTCCAGAAGAGGCCTTTTCGCATCCTCAGCGCAATATTCTAACCAGAGCTTTAGGTACTGAAGCCCAGGTGGCTGTGGATGTAATCGAAACCACACTAGTTACAGGTGACCGGGTGCTGTTTTGTACTGATGGCTTGTCCGGTCTGATCCGAGAAGAGCAAATTAGCGCAATTCTGCAGCAACAAAGTCTCCAAGAGGCCGTTGACCAGCTACTTGCAGAGGCATTAGAACAAGGTGGCATGGATAATATCACTATCGTGTTAGTTGAGATGGACTAGGATTAATTAGGGTAGGTGGATGGGATGCTCGCCGCAAGAAGAGAATTGGAAAGCAGACTTTTGCTCCCAGTGGTAATCTTTCTCTGCCTAGGTTTGGCCAGTCTGAGGTTGAGTTCCTTTGCTACTCATGCTGCCTTGGCGGGAAAAGGGCTGGGCCTAGCCATAATTGCTGCAGATATGCTACTGGTTTGGTTAATCCACATGTATTTGAGCAGGAAGTATAGTCAAAGTGATCAGTATTTACTACCGCTGACCTTGATGTTATTTAGTACTGGGTTGATCCTGTTATTACGGATTAATTATCTCTATGCCTGGAAACAGCTGATCTGGCTAGCAGCAGGCTTGAGTGTCATGATGATGATTTTATGGTTACTACCTTCCTACCGAAAGCTCGAAGATTATAAGTATTTAAGTATTGTAGTGGGTCTACTTGCGCTAGCTGGAACCGTGCTAGTTGGACAAAAGGCCGGCGGAGCTACTAGTTGGATTGCCGTAGGAAGTCTACGCTTTCAACCAGCAGAACTGGTCAAGATTTTCTTGGTGATATTTTTAGCCAGTTATTTGGATGAAAAGCGCGAATTGCTGACAGTTGGCACGAGGAGTTTTTTGGGCATCAACGTACCTGAGTTGCGATCGCTGGGACCTTTAGTGGTGATGTGGGGACTATCGATAATTTTTCTAATCTTTCAAAAGGACCTTGGTACTGCGCTCTTGTTTTTTGGAACTTTTC
>CAZKEO010000104.1:1435-6667 GCA_964551785.1 uncultured Eubacteriales bacterium
ATGGTTTCTGCCATGATACTTTATTTTATTTTTCCACATGTCCAGACCAGAGTTGAGATTTGGGTCAATCCTTGGGTGGACATTGAAAATAAGGGCTACCAACTGACTCAGTCGTTATTCGCACTGGCAAGTGGTGGTATCACTGGTACCGGTTTAGGACAGGGAAACCCTGAGCTGATCCCCGCAGTCCACACTGATTTTATTTTTTCAGCAGTTGGGGAAGAACTAGGGATGTTTGGTGCCGGTGGGATAATATTAGTCTATGTGCTCTTGGTTTACCGAGGCTTTAAGATAGCATTACAAGCTACCAATGATTTTGGGGTTTTGCTGGCAGCAGGCCTCAGTAGCTTACTAGCAATTCAAACCTTTGTGATTTTGGGAGGGATTTTAAAAATCATTCCCTTAACTGGGATAACGCTCCCTTTTATGAGTTATGGTGGTAGCTCACTACTAACAAATTTTGTGTTAATAGGTCTGCTGTTGAAGATTTCCCAAGAGAGTCTGGGTGGAACTGATGATTAAAGCTAATGTTCGGAAGTTGGCCTTGCTCTTAATTGGAATGTTGGCTACGCTACTCGTCTTTTTAGGCTACTGGCAAGTGGTCGCCCGGGAGCAACTCGTTAACAACCCCTACAACCGCCGGTTGCAATTATATGACCAAGTTTCTAAGCGCGGTAACGTCAAGGATTATCAGGGGAGAGTGTTAGCCTACAGTGTCAAACAAGGTGATAAGTGGCAACGGGTATTCCCCCTCAAGGAGGCTTTAGCTCCTGTTACTGGTTACAACTCCTTTAAAATGGGTAAAACAGGGATCGAAGCTGCCTTTGATTCATATTTGATTGGTTTAACTGGGGGACAGGAGTTTAGTAATAAATTGCGGGTACTAGGTGGTCAACAGCCACTAGGTTTGGATCTGGTCTTGACCCTTGATAGCCAACTACAAGAGTTAGGTTGCCGCCTGCTACAGGGCCAAAAGGGTGCCATTGTAGTCTTAGAACCAACGACTGGGAAGGTTAGAGCTCTGGTAGCAGCTCCTTCCTTTGATCCTAACAGATTAGATCAAATCTGGGGCCAGCTACTAGCGGATCAAGCCAATACACCGCTTTTGAATCGAGCTACGCTGGGGTTATATCCGCCTGGCTCGACTATGAAAGTGGCAACTGGTGCAACTGCCTTAGAACAATTGCCTCACCTCACAAGTGACAAGTTTGCCTGTTCAGGAAGCATAAAAATTGGAGGATATCAACTGACTGATCAGCGAGTTCATGGTTTGGTTAATTTTAACCAAGCAATGGCGGTTTCTTGCAACACAACCTTTGCCAGCTTGGCCTTGCAAACAGGCTCTGCAAAATGGCTCCAAGGAGCCTCACAACTAGGCTTAGATCAAAAGATTCCCTTTGTCTTACCTACTACGGCTGGGAGACTCCCTACTTTAAAAGCGCAGGATCAAGCTTTATTAGCCCAAGCAGCAATTGGCCAAGGTCCTGTTTTAGAGACACCGTTGCATATGGCCTTACTGGCAGCTGGAGTTGCCAATCAGGGTAAAATCATGCAACCACAACTGATGGAACGAATTGAAACAGCTGATGGGCAAGTGGTGCAAAATTCTTCGGCCCAAGTATGGTTGACCGGCCTCCAGGCACAGACTACTGAATATCTGAAAACGGCAATGATTGCGGTAATCAACCAAGGTACTGGGAAAGCCGCAGGAATTACTGGTACCCAAGTAGCCGGGAAGACTGGTTCTGCAGAAAATCCCCATGGTAATAGTCATGCGTGGTTTATCGGGTTTGCCCCAGCAGAAAAGCCCCAGTTAGCTATCGCGGTAATTGTGGAAAATGGGGGTGCCGGGGGAGCAGTAGCTGCCCCGATTGCTAAAACTATGTTGGTGCAAGCATTAAGTGAAACGAGGTGAAGCATCTATGGACTTTCTTGGACACATCATCGGTAAGCGTTATAAGGTGGAAGAACAGCTCGGAGGAGGAGGAATGGCCCTTGTTTACCGGGCGCATGATAATTTTTTAAACAGGGAAGTTACTTTAAAGATATTACGCCCACAGTATACCTGTGATGAGGATTTTGTAGAGCGATTCCGCCGGGAAGCCCAGGCTGTGGCCAGCCTTTCAAATATCAATACAGTGAGTGTTTTTGATGTTGGCGAAGAGAACGGCATACATTACATTGTGATGGAATATATCGAGGGCCAGAATCTCAAAGAGCTAATCAGGGAAAAGGGCAAATTAACCCTGGCAGAGGCGGTGGATTATGCCCGGCAAATCTGTGATGGCTTAGATCATGCTCATGAAAAGGGCATCGTGCATCGGGATATCAAACCACATAATATTTTGGTGACCAAGAATGGCAGGGTTAAGGTCACTGATTTCGGGATTGCCAAGGCGGTTACCTCCGCTACCGTAACACATGTAGGTACTATCATTGGTTCAGTGCATTATCTTGCTCCTGAACAGGCCAAAGGCCAGCCAGGTGGCATCCGCTCAGATTTATATTCTGTCGGCGTGGTGCTTTATGAAATGGTTACTGGTCAACTACCCTTTGAAGGCGAAACTCCAATTGCGATGGCTATGAAGCATATCCAGGAGGAACCTGTCGCCCCAGCATGCTTAAATCCCGAAGTTTCTCCAGAACTAGAACGGGTAATTTTGCGTTCGATGGCTAAGTCACCCGAACACCGTTACCAAACAGCCAAGGAGATGTCTGATGACCTGAGGACAGTGCTCGCTGGGCGGATTAGTGAGGCAACCAGAGTAATCCCGTTGAGTGACTGTCCCACCATGATTCTCCCCGTTGTAGAAGATCAAGCAGCCTTAGCAAAAAAGCAAGCCCAAAAAAAGCGCCGCTGGCTAATTAGTATAGCTGTCCTAATTGTGTTGGGCTTAATAGGAGGCGCTGCTCTGGGAATTGGGGAAATGTTCTTCAACCAGATAGTTCAGGTACCTAATTTAATTGGGCTGACAGAGCAAGAAGCCAGAGCTCAATTAACAGAAAAAAATCTCGTACTCAAGGTAGTTGATTCCCAAAATTCAGATAAGCCAGTAGGGCAAATCTTTCACCAGTTGCCTGAAGCAGATAGTAGCGTTAGAGAAACCAGAGTGATCAAGGTTTATATTAGTCTCGGCCCTAAAATGTATCCTGTCCCGGACCTCAAAGGTAGAACCTTAGAAGAGGCTAAAGCACTAATTGTGCAAAGTCAGATGGTACTAGGAGGGGAGTCCTACCAATTCGACGAAAAGGTACCAGCAGGGAGCATTGCCAGTCAGTATCCAGACCCTGCGGATGTTAAAGAGCAGCCCCAGGGGACCAAAATAAACCTGGTAACGAGTAAGGGTCCGGAGCCTCAGTATATCGCGATTCCTGATGTTGTTGGGTTATCTGAACAGGAGGCTACCGATAAGCTTGCTGCAGCTAATCTAAACTTGCTCAAAGAGGCTGAGGTAGAGAGCCTGCAGTATTTTGCTGGAGCAGTAGTTAGCCAAAATCCGGCCCCAGCTCCTGAACAAACGATTCCGGAAGGCAGTACCATTAACGTCCAAATTAGTAAAGGCCCAGGACCTACCGCCAGGGATTTTGTTTTAAGGACTGAACTACCCAATAATGGCCAAGTCAATCTAGTTAAGGTAATCATCTATGATGCCAAAAATCCTGAGGGCCGCATCGAGTATGAACAGCAGTATGAGGGCGGTGCTACCATCAAGATCCCGGTTAAAGTCTATGGTAAGGGTGGGAAATATGAACTCTTTGTAAACAACATCTTAGAACAACAAGAGGAAATTCCAGATTAAATCAAACAAAGCGGGTGGTGATAAGGTGCAGGAGGGTATAGTCACAAAAGCATACGGCGGATTCTACTATGTCAGAGTCGAGGAGGACCTATTAGAGTGTCGCCTCCGGGGTAAATTCCGCAAGCAGAAACAAAATGCCCTTCCAGGCGACCGGGTCAGGGTTGCCGTTTTAGAGCAGGGTAAGGGTGTAGTCGAAGAAATCCTGCCTAGGAAGAATGAACTAGTCAGGCCACCAATCGTTAATATTGAGCAAGTTTTACTGGTATTCGCCTCTCACGAACCAGAGCCTGATTTCACCTTGTTGGATCGCTTATTAGTTTTAGCGGCCACTCAAGGTTTAGAACAACATATTTGCTTCAATAAAGCTGACCTGCTTACAGCAGCCGAAAGGCAAGCCATTACAGAGAGATATCAGGGTACTGGTTATACAGTGGCGTTTACTAGTGCTTTAGGCGGGGTAGGACTGGAGCAAATTCGTGCTTTATTGAAAGACAGCATTACCGTGATAGCCGGCCCCTCGGGAGCCGGAAAATCGACCTTATTAAACTCTCTTGAACCAGGTTTATCATTAAAAACAGGCGCCGTTAGCGAAAAAATTGGTCGTGGCCGTCATACCACCCGCCATGTTGAATTATTAGAGTTAAGCTTTGGCGGCTTGGTCGCTGACACCCCTGGTTTTAGTAGTCTTTTTTTACCAGCGATGGAAAAGAACACTTTAACTGATTATTTCCCAGACTTTGCTCCTTACCTGCGGGAGTGCCGGTTTGGCGGTTGTCAACACGACCGTGAACCGGATTGTGCAGTTAAGCAAGCTTTGGCAACAGGGGAAATTAATCAGGAGAGATATCAAAACTATTTAACATTTTTAGCCGAAGTAAAAGCCCAAGAGAGGAGATATTAAGATGGTAAAGCTGGCACCCTCCATCCTATCGGCTGATTTTAGCAACCTGGCAGCCAGCGTGGCCCAGGTAGAACAAGCCGGAGCAGAGTATTTACATATTGATGTCATGGACGGACATTTCGTGCCTAACATCACAATTGGTCCTTTAGTGGTAGCAGCTTTAAGAAAAAAGAGCAAACTTTTTTTCGATGTCCACTTAATGATTGAGCAACCTGACCGTTATCTGGGCGATTTCGTCAAAGCAGGAGCTGACCTCTTAACAGTGCATGTGGAAACTTGTCCCCACCTTCATCGAACTATACAGAACATTAAAGAATTAGGAGTCCAAGCCGGGGTTGCCTTAAACCCAGCAACCCCCCTATGTACAATCGAAAATATTTTGACACAAGTCGACCTGGTTTTGTTAATGTCTGTCAATCCAGGCTTTGGTGGTCAGCAATTTATCCCTGAGATCTTGCCAAAGTTGGAACAGCTACGCAAAATGAGGGAGCAAAGCGGGTTAAATTTTGATATTCAAGTAGATGGTGGAAT
>CAZKEO010000105.1:0-6599 GCA_964551785.1 uncultured Eubacteriales bacterium
GCCTACGGTAAAGCTAATCACTAGTCCTGGACTAGGAGCCGCCCAGGCCCGTAATCTAGGAGCAAAACACGCCAGCAGCAATTATCTAGTCTTTTGTGATGCCCATGTGTTTGTAGGACATTATTGGTTGGAAAATTTACTGACTCCCTTGTTTCAAGGTTTGGTGCACGGCATTTGCCCAGGTATCGCACCCCTGGAAGATCCCCAGAATGTTGGCTGGGGTCAAACTCTGAATGAACAATTTGGAGTCTCTTGGCTAGGGCCAATCGACCAAATTACCCCTGTGCCCATCTTGCCCGGTGGCTGCCTGGCTGTTACCGCCTCAGCTTTTTGGCGTGTTGGTGGCTTTGATCAAGGGTCGGTGGTTTGGGGACACGAGGATGTCGAACTATCCATCAACCTCTGGCTGTCGGGGTATAATTTAGCTGTGCATCCAATGGTAAAAATCCTCCATGTTTTTCGTCCTGCCCACCCTTACCCAGTGACGATGGATAACTACTATTACAATATCTTGCGGATTGCTGTCAGCCACTTTAACGAAGCACGCATCAGGAAAATCCTTGAGCTTGTCAGCCAAAGTGCTAATTTTAATGACCTCTTGGCTTCCTTACTGGCGAGTGATATTTGGGAACGCCGCCAGCAGTGTCTAAGCAGACGCTGCTTTGATGATGACTGGCTGATGGAGCGGTTTGGCATAATGTTCTAATAAACAACTCGCCTTCGAAGCAAGGCGGGTTTTCCTATGTATGTATTAATCTGTCATAAATGCAGATACTACCATAACTGACTTTATATTTTATAAAACCTCTCAACTTAAAAAGATAGAGGAATGATTTAATTGACAAATATATTTAAAAAGGCCAAGACTACCTGGTCCCGCGGTAAAAAGCAAATTCCGGCAGACTCCCGTCAGGATTCTCAACAAAATCAAACTCTGAGTATCGATTTGAACACAAATCTCCAAAACCTCAACACTACTTTTAGCCAATGTAGTGATCTCGTTTTACGGGAATTCGTAATAGCCCAGCAGGAGGGAATCCGGGGTGCTCTCCTATATATTGACGGTATGGCCGATAAGCTACAAATCAGTGAGCAAATTATGAAAACCTGCATCTTGGAATTTCCCATGGCTAACCCCAGCCTGGAACTTACCAGTGCTAATGTCCTCAACATCATTAAAAACCGCTGCCTAACCATTCACCAGGTAAAGGAAGCGTCTAAGTTAGCTGATTTAATAGATGCCATTCTTGCTGGTGACACTATCTTATTAATTGACGGATCGACCACTGCTCTAATTAACGGGGCTAGGGGCTGGGAAGCCCGTAGCGTCTCCGAATCAGAAGCGGAAGTAGTTATCCGGGGGCCCCGGGAAGCCTTTGTAGAGACACTCAGGACCAATACTGCTCTGCTGCGCCGCAAAATTAAAAACTCTAACTTGAAGATGGAAAAAATAGTGCTGGGAGAGGCTACAAAAACTGATGTAGTAATTGCCTATATCAAAGGGATTGTCCATGATGACATCGTAGCCGAGGTCAAGCGTAGGCTTAATCACATCAAAGTGGACTCTATCCTGGAAGGAGGATACATTGAGGAACTTATTGCTGACAGCCCCTTAAGCCCCTTTCCTCTGGTCAACCACAGCGAACGGCCAGACAGTATTGCGGGAATGCTTCTAGAGGGCAGGGTGGCAATTATAACTGACGGGACACCCGATGTGCTCACTGTCCCCACCCTATTTATAGAATTTGTCCACTCACCAGATGACTATTATGAAAAGTTCTACATATCTTCTTTTGTTAGGATGATTCGTTTTAGTGCCATGACACTTAGCTTAATCCTTCCCTCCTTATACATTGCTGTCATTACCTATCACCAGGAAATGCTTCCAACTAACCTGATGCTGAGCCTTGCAGAGCAAAGAGAAGCAGTGCCCTTTCCAGCTTTCGTAGAAGCCCTGCTCATGGAAATTTCCTTTGAAAGCTTGCGGGAAGCCGGGGTCAGACTGCCGCGTCAGGTAGGCCAAGCTGTAAGTATTGTTGGAGCTCTGATTATTGGTGAAGCTGGTGTAATGGCTGGAATTGTGGCACCCTCCACAGTAATTGTCGTAGCCTTAACTGGAATCTCTTCTTTCATGATAGCCCATAAAGCAAGTGCGACCCTGAGGCTGTTGAGATTTCCCATTATGATTCTTTCTGCAACTCTGGGCCTTTTTGGTTTAATAGCTGGGCTAATTACCATGCTTGTACATTTGGCTACTTTGCGTTCCTTCGGGATACCTTATCTATCGCCATTATCCCCACTTAGTACTGGTGACCTGAAGGATGTTTTTGTCCGGGCACCCTGGTGGGCAATGTTTATGCGCCCCCGCTTCCTGGGAGGTATCAAAGATCCGCAAAGGCAGAAATTCCGACTCAAACCAACTCCTCCGGAAAGCTGAAACTAGTGACTAGAATCAAAAAGGTGGTGTAGATGTTGCTCGAAGCGGGTAAAATTGACAGCAAACAGGCTATCTTTCTGCTAATAAACGTTGTCCTTTCAACTGCCGTCCTCTTTGTCCCGGCCCTAACAGCTCACCACGGCAAGCAGGATGCTTGGATTTCGTCGATCCTGGCCGTCCTTGGCGGGTTGGTAATAATCAAGCTAATAGTTGCTTTAGGTCTGCGCTTCCCCGAAATGAACCTTTTCCAGTATTCGGAGGTGATCATGGGTAGGCTATTGGGTAAAGCTGTTACTCTATTATACCTGTGGTGGTTTCTTATCATTTGTGCAGGAGTGCTCCGGGAATTCGGTTCCTTCTTAGTAGCAGTCTTTATGCCTGATACTCCAATAATTGTGTTTATTATCGTGCTAACAATCATCGTAGCCTATACCATATATAGCGGGCTGGAGGTGTTTTCGAGAGTAAATCAACACTTTATACCTATGATCTTGTTCTCCTTGATTGTGCTCTTGATCCTGGCCACTCCGGAAATGAAGTTCACTAGGCTGTTACCTCTATTGGAGACATCAACTGTAGATATAGTTAAGGGGGCTATTAGCCCCCTGGCTTGGTTCGGAGAATTAGCCGTTTTTCTTGTATTTATCCCCTACCTCAATAAACCCCAAGAGGCCCCGAGAATTGCCTATACGGCTATCTTTATTTCTGGCATTTTCTTTTTATTTATCGTACTGGGGATTTTAGCAATCTTTGGCCCGGCCCTGACTGCTAGATGGATATTTCCTACACTTAACGGGGCCAGAATGATTCACTTGGCCAATTTCTTGGAAAGACCGGAGGCAGTAATAATGGTAATCTGGGTTACCGGGGTTTTTATCAAAGTTTGCCTATTTTACTATGCCTTAGTTCTGGGAAGTGCTCACTTGCTAGGGCTAAAGGACTTCAGGCCCATGGTACTTCCCATAGGGGTAGTCATAATTAGTTGCTCTATCTTATTCTTCAGGAGCATTATAGACCTGGCCCATTTCCTGGGTCAGGTCTGGCCACCTTTCTCGCTTTCGATCTACAGCTTAGCACTGCCCTTAATCCTCTTAGTAGTTTCCCTAGTCAGGGGCAAAGGGGGACAGCGGCAATGAAGCGAAAATTTGCTAGCCTGATGGTTGTTGTATTTCTGCTGGTTCTCTTGGTGCAGGGGTGCTGGAGCCGAAGAGAAGTATCTGAATTGGCCATTGTCATAGGTGTGGCAGTAGACTTGACCCCTGACGGCAAATACCTATTAACTATACAGTTTTCCAAGCCAGGCGAAATATCAGGAGGGTAATCAGATGGAGGAAAAGGAAAAGGGGCTTCCCCCGTAGGGGTGACGTCTGCCACTGGGGGGACTGTCTTTGATGCAGCCAGAAATAGGGCTACCCAAGTCTCCCGGCACATTTACTGGGGCCACTGTGTAGTCCTGATTATCGGGGAAAAAGCCGCCAGGCAAGGCATACGTAAGAATTTGGGTTTCTTCTTGCGTTCTCCCCAGCCTAGGGAAACTATGTGGGTTATGGTAGCTAAAGGTGAGGCAAAAAATTTGCTTATGGCCCAACCCGGCCTGGAAAAGACCTCAGCTCAGGCCATCGGCTTCCTGGCCAGATCCAAGGCCGGCTACAGTGTGAATCTAAAGGATTTAACTATTATGCTGGCAAGCATAGGCAATGAACCGATTGCCTCTCGAATCGAGGTTATAAAGACTGTCAGTACACCTTATGCTGGTCAGCAAATCCCGGTAGAAGAAGTCCAATTAACAGGTACAGCTGCCTTTAAGGATGACAAGCTAGTCGGGTGGCTAGACGAAAGGGAAACCCGAGGGTTGCTCTGGCTTAGGGGCGAGGTAGGAAAAGGAGTTATTACCATCCCCTTCCCGGGAAAACCGGAATATAATCTCTCCCTAGACATGATTCGGGCATCATCAAAGATTATCCCGGAATACCAGAATGGCAGGGTAAGTTTTACTGTTAAGTTAATACTTGAAGGTGACCTAGAAGAAGGGCAGGGCCAGACAAATGTGGCAGATCCCAGTTTTATTCCTGCTGTTGAAAAAGAACTGGAGAAAGATGTTAAGAAAAGGGCCGATCTGGCTTTGCATCGTGCCCAGGTTGACTTCAAATCAGATATCTTTGGTTTTGGTGATACCTTTCACCGATCATATAAAAATGAATGGAAGCAATTGAAGGGTAACTGGAATGAAGTATTTACCAAGGCAGAAGTGAGAATTTCTGTTAAAGCATTTGTACGGCGGAGTGGTCTACTATCCAACGCAGCAACGAAACGGGAATAGGCCTGCCAGGAAGGAGTAAACATGATTCTACTATTAATCTTAACATTTTTAATCATCATCCTGATTGAAGTACCCCATTTGATAAGAGATAAAATGTGGAAGGAGTTAGGTGCCTTTTCGGTGACTTTGGCTATTGGTATAGCTCTGGCCGTACCTCAGACCCTGGGGAAAACTGTGCCTAATCCCATAAAACTCGTCGAAATTATCTTTAAGCCTGCGGCTGAGTGGTTAAAGTAAGGTTAGATTTGCCCGTCCAATTTTTGATTTGGGGTCTTGTTGTGGCATGTCTTTACCGGTCTAGTACCAGTTTCGGTCCGGAGCATTGCACAAAGTCAAAAGTAAGTCTAAGCTTGCTGGGCTAATAAACTTCATCCAACCCTGGCGGAGTGGTCGTCCGTGACCACCGCCAGGGCGTGCGGCGTCCTACCGCACGGGATAAGTTTATTGCCCAGCTTCGCTAAGACCTACTAATTTGTCTGTGTGAGATGCTCCTAAACCGGAACAGGTACTAGACCTAAGCTTCCTTAAAGCATTGCAAAAGACCTTAAGCAGTAAATTTGGACTGGGCATAACTAACAGCCCCTGCTAGGGTCGTCCAAACACGTTAGGTTGCTCAAAGGGAGGCTTGCATACTGCATTTCACACTGCTCATATAAACACCTAGCGACCCACCACGTACGAAGGGTTGCGTGGTATAACCTGCATGGCACTTTACGGAGCTTTGCTACAAAATCACTGCGCAGGTTCCGTAATGGAGGACATTGTGACCAAGAGAAAATCAGTACTTAAGTTTGTCCGAAATAGGAACTTAGCTGTTGATTTTGTAAGAAGCGGAGTACTAGTGCCTAGAAGGTTACCACGCCACCCGGAGTTAACCCAGAGCTTATATGCTCAGCTTTAGGATGGTTGCAACATCCTCTTGATTAAGCTTCTTATAGCCTCCAATGGGTCCAAAACGCACTGTTTTTTCTGCCATCAGGTCAATGTTCTGATCATCAATTCCTACTTCAGTAAGTGTAGTAGGAGCTCCAATCTCTTTAAAAAACGCTTTTGTCCTCTCAATACCCGCCAGAGCTGCTTGTTCAGCACTCATCCCTGTGGTATCGATTTCCCAGACCCTTTCCGCATACTGTTTGAATATAGCTGTGCCCTCATTGAGCACATACTGCATCCAGTTTGGAGAAATTATAGCTAAGGCTGCTCCATGAGCAACGTCATATAGACCGCTTACTTCATGCCCAATCATATGGGTAGCCCAGTCTTGTTGCTTGCCTACCCCGATCAGATTATTTAGGGCCATGGTACCACACCACATGATATTAGCACGGGAATCATAATCCCTAGGATTTTCTAAGACTTTGTAGGTATTCTCAATGGTAGTTTTGATAATAGCTTCACAGAGCCGATCCTGTAGAGGGGTGTTGGGAGTCTGGCTAAAATACTGTTCAAAAACGTGGATAATAATATCCACACAACCATTGACAGTATTTTCAGTGGGAACAGAATAAGTATTTTCAGGGTCCAGAATGGAGAATTTAGGGTATAGGAGCGAACTTCCTAAGCCGAGCTTCTCATTGGTTTCCCATTTCGTAACAACAGAATTGCCGTTCATTTCCGAGCCGGTTGCAGCCAAGGTCAGGATGGCTCCAATCGGTAACGCCGCCTTAACTGCTTGCTTACGTAAATAGTAGTCCCAGATATCTAGGTCTGTTTTAGCACCAGCGGCTATCCCTTTGGCGGCATCGATGACACTTCCCCCACCGACAGCCAGGATAAAGTCAATCTGATGTTGCTTACAGAGGGCGATACCTTCATAAAGTGATGTCAGGCGAGGATTGGTTT
>CAZKEO010000106.1:0-3555 GCA_964551785.1 uncultured Eubacteriales bacterium
ATGTAAAGACCAGAGTGGTTAGGAAGGCTGGTATTACTATTCCTCGCAGTATATTAGCTGTTTGTGTGTTTTGCAGGTGTTCACCCTCCTTAGGGTAACCAAATGGTCAATAGATATAGCAGGATGCCTGTAAGTCCACCGACCGCAGTTCCATTGATGCGAATCATTTGCAAATCATTACCGGCCTTTGTTTCGATAAAGGACACCAGCAACTCATCAGTGAAGGTGTTGAGACGGGTTTTAACTATTTCCCCAATTTGATGATGGTTGGTTTCGATTAGTTGCTCCAGATAGCTATGCAAAATCTGATTTAATAGTTGCTGTTGTGCTTCATTGTGTTCTAAGTCAGCGAGCAAGCGGTCCACCAGCTTGTCCAGCAGGGCACTCTGGCTTGCTAAGTAGGCTGGTTGAGTGGCGGCAGTTTGCCAGACTTGAATAATTTCCACTAATGATTGGCGTAAGTCTGTGTTTCTTAAAAGTATTTTTGTTTTAAAGGCTTCGATTTTACTACTGAGCTGCACATCCTGGTGGAGATTCTCACTTAACTCTTGGATGCTTGCTCTCAGGTAAACCTGTAGGCTGGTAAGCAGACTATTCAGGAGTTTTCGCAGTTCTATCCTAAGCTCGGGGGAAGGTTTTTCGGTCAGGTTACTTAGTAACAAATTAACTGCCCATTCCCTCCGTTTTAAGCCTTTTTCATAGCGGAGCTTGGCCTGCTTTAACCCCATTGTCAGCCAAGCTTGAAGCTGCTGATAATCAACTAGGTGCATGAACTCATCAAGTATCAGGGTAATTAGTTTTTCATCAAAACCGGCTCTAATTGTACCGTCTAGGGCTTCAGCTAGCAGCGGAGTGAGCTCTGTTTTGGTAAGCTCGTCCCTCAACCAAGTGTCCAGTCGGTAGCCTGTTTGTTGGGGGTCAATTTTAGCAATTAGGTCTGGGGCGAGTGTATTGAGAATTAATTTAAGTTTTTGAGTGCCTCCCTGTTCTGTTAGATGGGTTATCAAAAGCTTAGCAAAGTCATATTGAGCTAAACGCTGTTTCAGGGTTGCTTTGGTCAGCAGCTCATTTTCTACCATGTCTACTAAGGAGTGCAGAATACGTTCCCGATTACGTGGAATAATCTCAGTAGGAATAAACCTGCTGGAAGCTAGTCCCAGGGGTTTTCGAAAAAGAGCTGTCACCGCAAACCAGTCAGCTAAGCCACCTATCATGGCAGCACTGCACATACTGGCAATGAGTCCACCCCAAAAGTTGCTATGGAAAGGATAACTGATAAAAAAGCAGGCTGATACGATTAAGAGCAGGATCGTGGCTTTTGCTTGATTGTTCTTAGACATCTCATAACCCCATTTTTCGGCATATTACATCAATAAATCAGTTAAATTATACCCTGTTGCGGCATTTTTGCCCAGCATCTAGCTGGCGCAATGGCTTTGTTAATGATAAAATAATGAGCGTAGAAAAGCAAATTACTGTCAACTATAACATGTTGTAAAAGCTGTGGTTAGTAAAGCTACTGCGAGCAACATTTGGTGAGGTGTGAAATGATGGAACTAAAATTAGCCTACGGAAAAGAATATCTTAAGGCCGAGATACCTGCCCAGAATGTCACCGAGATCCTGTTGCCCCAAGAGAGTCTGGGTCTACCAGACACGGCAGCAGCTGTCAGGGCTGCGATGGCCAACCCTTTAGGCACTGCTACCCTGCAACAAATTGCCAAGGAGAAAAAGCCGGAACGGGTAGTCATTGTCGTAAATGATGTAACCCGGCCGACACCCTATAATTACATGCTGCCACCTCTTTTGGAGGAACTCAGGGAGGCTGGTATCCATAACAGTCAAATTACCCTAGTGGTAGCTACCGGAGTGCACCGTGCGAATACTACTGAGGAAAACCGCCGAATTTTTGGTGAAGCAACTGTGGAGAATTATCAGGTGCTTAGTCACGATAGTTTAGCAGACGATTTAGTTACAATTGGTACCCTGGCCGATGGGACAGAATTGCAAATTAATAAACATGTTGCAGAGGCAGATTTACTAATCACAACTGGCTTAATAACTCTGCACTATTTTGCCGGTTTTTCCGGGGGCCGTAAATCTATTTTACCCGGAGTGGCCTCCAAACACCTCATTCAACATAATCATTCCAAGATGACCGATCCAAGGGCTAGGACGGGTAATTATCTGGATAACCCAGTCCACTGGATTATGTTGGAGGCTGCCCGCTTGGCGAAAGTAGACTTTATTTTAAATGTTGTCACTAATGAGCAAAAAGATGTGGTGGAAGTGGTGGCAGGTGATGTCGAACAGGCCTGGTTAAAGGGTGTCGAAACCTGTGCTAGGTTGAATCTACTGCCTTTGGGCCAACTCAGTGATGTGGCCATAGCTTGTGCTGGAGGGCATCCTAAGGATATTAACCTCTACCAGGCCCAAAAAGCCTTAGATGCTGCTACAGCAGCGGTCCGTCCTGGTGGTACCATCATCTTAGTGGCCCAGTGTCCAGAAGGTTTAGGTGAAGAGACCTTTGCAGAGTGGATTGAACAAGCCACTTGCTTAGAGGATATTTTCACTCGCTTTGCGCAAGGTTTTCAGCTAGGCGGACATAAGGCTTTTGCCATTGCCCAGGTCCTGAAGGAAAAGGAAGTAATTTTAATCTCTGACCTGGGACAGGAGTTGACTGGCAAGCTTTACATGACCTATGCTCCTAATTTACAAGGGGCCATTGATTATGTCAGCAATAAACACGATGCTGACTACAATTGTTATGTCATGCCTCAAGCAGGGATGATTTTTCCCTCGGTAGAGTAGGTATGAAAAAGCAAAATGGAACCATCTGGTTTACAGAATATCCATCACCGGTCGGCAAGCTACTGCTGGCAAGTAATGAGCAGGGAGTCTGTCGAGTGGCAACTCCTACTGAGTCCTGGGCAGAGTTTCAGCAAGCCTTGGCTAAACACTTTCCGGGGTCTAGCTTAGTGCCCGGAGATGCTGAAAATGCTCAGCTAGTACGGGAATTGACCGAGTACTTTGCTGGCCGCAGGCAGACCTTCACTACAAAGCTGGCGCTGGACGGGACCGCGTTTCAACTTCGGGTCTGGCAGGCGCTACAGCAAATACCCTATGGGTTAACTTGCAGCTATCAAGAGCTTGCCAAGCAGGTTGGTTCGCCCAAAGGGTGCCGGGCAGTGGGTGGTGCGAATGGGGCCAATCCCGTGAGTATTCTGATTCCCTGCCACCGAGTTATAGCTGCTAGTGGGCAATTAGGAGGTTATGGTGGTGGGTTGGAGATGAAGCAGTATCTGTTAGAACTGGAAGGAATAACTCTCAGGTGAAAATACATAGATGAATAAACCCCACTCTCTAGCCATTGAGAGTGGGGTGCTTTTTTGTTGCAAGGGAATTTTTGGGGGCAAGTGTACCATTAAGTAGTTAAGGCAGGTTCTTTATTTTCCTTACCGACAGAGGACAGAAACTTAACCCGATCTCCCATCGGTGGAATATTATTATCAACAAGTGAAATCTCGAGAACTACTGGGCCATCCTTACTAAGCAA
>CAZKEO010000106.1:3565-6562 GCA_964551785.1 uncultured Eubacteriales bacterium
AGCAAAGCGTTAAGTGGCTCCCGACGTAAAATTTCCAATTTTTCCAGTCCGAAGCTCTGAATTCCCATGGACTTGGGCAGGTTGGAAATGTCCACCGGTTGCTGTTCGAAACGCGGATGGGATCTTTGATACTGGAGTTTGTGACCATGATAGACCATGCCTAGACGGGCATTATTCATCACAATAAACAAAATTGGTAGGTTGTATTCTTTAGCTGTCATTACCTCCATGCCGTGCATAAAAAAGCACCCATCCCCTGTGATACAGGCCACTCGCTCGCCGGGCTTAGCCAGACTCATGCCAATAGCGGAGCTGATGCCTGTTCCCATTGCTCCAAAGTGTACATTAACATCAAAGGTATTTGAAGCAAAGACTTTCATGTGATGAATAACATATGACATAAACTCACCAATATCTACATTATAGCGAAGGGAATTAGGTAAGTACTTTTGAAGGGTTAGTAAGACGTTTTGCGTACTGTAATCGCTCGTAAGCTGTAATTCTTGAGAAGCTTCTGGCGTTGTTACAAAGTTACTTTGTTGTGCCCCTAAATCCTCTAATTCCTCTCTTAGCAATATTAAACACTCTTGGACATCCCCTAGAACTGCAAGGTCAACCGGATATTTACGACCAAAGACAGAAGCATCGTGATCGATTTGGATGAGGTAGCGTCCGGCCGCCAACTTCTCATTATAGTTGTTGGTAGCAGTTTCGCCCAGGCTCGAACCGATTACTAACAGTGCCTGTCCAATCCCTTCGTTGATTAGTAAGGAGGCACTTTCATGGCCAGCAAAACCAAAAATGCCGTGGGAAAGTGGATGGTCACTCGGTATCAGACCTTTAGCCTGAGGAGTTGTGATAATTGGCCAATTAAGTAACTGAGCTACTGCTAAGAGTTCAGTTACAGCATTCCTGGCACCCTGCCCAACCAGAAGATAGCCACTTGCTTGTTTCATCAGCTCCTGGGCCACTTGCTTGATTTTTGCTCTGTCTGGTGAGACCTGCTGCCTGGTAGGAAATGCCGGATAAGCTGCTGCAGGAAGATTTCGTAGTTGTAAATCAATTGGCATCGCCACATGAACAGGACCGGGTATACCCGTTAAAGCTATCTCGACTGCTTTGGCTACCTCTTGCACTAATTCCTCAGCATGCTTCACCGTGACACTATATTTAGTTACTGGCCGAAACATCGGCTCCACGTCAAGCTCTTGAGAGGCGTTTAACCCAACTGTGGTGGTAGGAACAGCACCGGTTAAAAAGAGGACTGGTAATTGTTCGCGCATAGCATTGGCTACCCCAGATAGCAGATTGGTACTGCCGGGGCCACTACAACCGATACAAACCCCTAACTGACCAGAGTTTTTAGCGTAGGCTGCCGCCATATAGGAAGCTGCCCCCTCGTGTTTAGCAATAATAGGTGTGATCTGCTGCATTGTGTAAAGTTCATCAAAAAAGGCATTGACTGACCCCGCTGGAATTCCGAAAATATAATGAACTCCGCCTGAAGATAAAAATTCTAATACGCCTCGAACTGCTTTCATTCGTAACCTCCGTAATTTAGTGAATCGAAAATACTAAAGTCTGCGGTATGCAGAAGCCTGGTAATTTCACCGGCAGGAAGCGGTTTGCTAAAATAATAGCCCTGCATTAGGTAGCATAATTGTGATTGTAAATATTCGATTTCTTCTTCAGTTTCTACACCTTCTGCAATAACAGCCAGGTTTAAATTCTGTGCTAAGTTAATGATTGTTGAGGTAATCGATTTCACCTTAGGATCGCTTGTGCTATGACGAATGAAGGATTGATCGATTTTGAGGTTATCAATAGGAAAGTCTTTTAAATACCGCAAGGAGGAATAGCCAATTCCAAAGTCATCAATGGAAATTTGGATTCCTAGTTTTTTAAGCTGATGCATTTTTTGAATGGCGGTACTCTGTATAATGACATTTTCCGTCAATTCTAACTCCAAATATTGGGGTTCTAAGCCTGTTTCTGCTAATACCTTAGCAATCATAGTGTAAAAGTTAGGCTGATTAAATTGGCGAGTGGAAAAGTTTACAGCAATATTCAGTTGTGGAAAACCAGCTTGTTGCCAAGCCTTATTTTGGGCACAGGCTTTTTTGAACACCCATTCACCGATAGCTATGATTAACCCAGATTCCTCTGCCAAAGGGATAAATTTAGCTGGGGAAATAAGTCCCCAATGGGGATGATTCCACCGAATCAGAGCTTCTGTCCCAGTGATTTGTCTTTTTTTCAAATCGACCTTAGGTTGATAATAAACTTGAAATTCTTGCCGATCTAGTGCTTTATGGAGATTGTTTAATAGAGCGGCTCTTTCGGTATTTTGTTTGTTTAGAATGGGAGAATAGAAATTGAAGCAATTACCACCCTGCTCTTTCGATAAGTACATGGCAGTATCAGCATTGCGAATTAGTACTTCCGCATTGTCGGCATCAGCAGGGAATAAACTTATGCCGATACTTGTTGAGGTATACAATTCATGTTGCTCGAGCTCGAACGGCTTCTCTAAAGCTTTAAGGAGTTTTTGGGCAACTCGCGTGATCTTCTTTTTATCCTTAATTCCATCAACCAAAACAATAAATTCATCCCCACCTAATCTGCCGATGGTGATATTTTGATCTAAGCAGCCTTTGAGCCTTTCTGCTACCATTTGGAGCATCTGATCCCCCAGACTATGGCCAAGTGTATCATTAACTAACTTAAAACGATCTAGATCAAGAAACATTAAACCTACTATTTCATCATGAAGTTTGGCATGTGTAAGTGCCTGCCGAAGTCGTTGATTAACTAGTAGGCGGTTAGGCAAAAGAGTTAAAGAATCGTAATATGCCTGATGGCGAATTTTGCCCTCTAGCTCTTTCCGTTGAGTGATATCTTTTAAGGTGACAACCACACCGACTATTTCTGTAGCCTCTTTGATTGGGGTACTGACATATTCGACCGGGAAGCTGGAGCCATCTTTGCGGCAGAAAT
>CAZKEO010000107.1:0-5288 GCA_964551785.1 uncultured Eubacteriales bacterium
TTAGTGTCGCTTGCGGACTCCGGGTCGGCTCCACTATAACCCCACCTTTCCGCCAGCATGAGTATCATCCTATCTTTAATCATCGCTTTCCATTTCTCAGGTTCTGCCAGGGCTATATAGATTCGCTCCTGCTCTTTGTTTTGGTTAAAGTTTAAACAGATCATCGTTATTTGTGCTTACCCCCTTTTCAGGAGTAACAAAACTATAAGGTGCCCATGGACCACTGAACCGCACAGATACACCGTCTTTCTTTTCAATTTTCTCAAGCTGTGTACCTAATTCCGTAACCCTATCTTTGTTCACCAAACAAGACAGATTCATCAACATCTGCTTATTTCCTCCAACTTTTTTGGCCTTACCTATCACAATATCATCTGTACATTTTTTGATCATATGGTAAAACTCCCTGAAGTACTGATCTGCTCTCTCCTCAATCTTTTCCTTTAACAAATCCTTTAAAAGCTCTCTTTCCAGGTAGGCAATACCTCCAGGTTTGGAGTCTATCTCCAGCTTTTTGATGCTTAGTTTTTCGTCAGTTTCCAGAAGTTTTTCACTTAAAACTTCCGGGTCCAGAATAACCTGGACTCCGAATTCTTGTTTGTTCTTTAGCCCTGCCATCTTTTGCCGGAAATCATCATAATGCTCTTCCAGCCAGTCTTTTACCGTTTGCTCAGTATCATTTCCGTGCTTTCCCTCAATAATTGTATCAAAACTCATCGGGAGCACCACGCCAAACTTCTCCACTACAGCATCGAGCACTTCCTGTTGTGTAAATAGCCAGTCTTTAACCACTGCCTCATCATCCGATTTGTACGGCTCTGCTGAGCAGTTATGCACAATCGCACACATGTCTTGATAGGGGATTGTGTAGACCTCAGCCCCCTCCAGACCTATGGCCCCAAGCTTATCGCTTACCCCTTGATCCGCTACACCATAGACATATCTGGCAGATTGCTCCAGAGCCTCGTTGATGATTACTGCATGCTTAGGTTCAATTACTGCTTTCTCAGGTTCTGTTACCGCTTTCTCAGATTCAATTACCTCTTTAGGCTTCACCGGCCTCCTATCAGTATTTGCCATCAAGTTTTCCAAAGCCTCAAAGCGCTTCTGCAAACCAGATAATTGTTGGAAAAAGGAAGTTTCAGATACTGTCTTAACCTTGTTCAAATTGGCATTACTCAGAATAGCCAAGGCGGGAATTAAAAATTGTACTTTGGCAGCATCAACTTCCATGTCTAAGGCAGCAAAAATTTTTTGGATATTTACTGTATTGATTTCCCGGCCGATCTCCTGTAGAAACATAGCAATATAAAGGTATTCCATAACCACCCCTGCCTTTACAATCAACATCTTGCTTACTGGACTTCTTCAGCCCATCTCTCAGGATTAAGCACCCTGTCTACAACACTGTCCACGATCTCATCCAAGCCATCTCTTACAGCCTTAACCGATTCAGTAATCCCCTGTTCTTCCTTGATATCCTCAATAGCTATATCGAGTTCCATCAAGGCATTACCTAATCTCTCAATCTCCTCATTAGTTAAAATCCCACTTTTAATTCTTTTGCGAGCCTGGTGTTTCAGAGCATCCCTGATTATTTCCACTAAGGCCATAACCAAACCTAATAAGCCGTGTTTTAAATTATCCTCGCTTATATCAAGGGACATAAACTCTACCCCTTCTTTCCCAGGTACCGGTATATTTACCGGATTTTATCCAACCTAATACTTAAAATCCCGTGTCGTTGCTCTACTTTTACCTTATTGCTCACTGTGATTGAGGGAGATACCTCGGAAACGATTACGATCTGGTCCTCTTCATCAAAAAGGTCCACCAGGGGTGTCACTTCTTCCCCTGTCAAGGACTGGTGGTCTTCTGAAAACTCCAACAACCACCAATTGAAAAGCACCTTTTTTCCGGTAACAGGGTCAACCCTGGATTCACAAAATTCCAATACTGGCTTGCCAAAAATTCGTATCGCTGTAGGATTGATTACCTCCCTTAGCCTGTTTAAAACCTCCATATCATTTGAGGCACCAATCAGCTTAGTCAGTTCAGTAAGCCTGACATGTCCATGATACCGGAAATACCAGAATATTTTTCGGCTCTTCTCGTCTAAGATATCCAGGAATAATTTTAAATTCTTTTTGACCATGCTACCTCCGCTATCCACCTTTTCTTATTCCTGGGGAATAGGAAAAGCTACTCTTTCTTTCCCTTCCAATGTTTTCTCCGATAATCTCATTTCGGCTTTTGCACTCACCCAGCCACACCACGGGCAGCACTCATTTAGCAACTCCTCTTTAACCACCTGCTTAGCGCACTGGGGGCATGATTCTATACCAGCTAGCGCTTCCTTCCACATAGCAGTTTCTATATTTGTACCTGAAGGAAATTCCAGACCATACTTTGCTGCCGTTGCAAAAGAGGCCAGAGCAGCTCTTACCTTCACACCTAACAGCTCAATCCCGGCTACTGAAACGGTGATGTCAGCATTAATTACTAGGCCTTTATCCAGAAGCCTGTCAATTACATCTGCCAAGCTTGACTTTTCGTTTCTGTCCCGAACTGGTTCTAACATTTTATAACCCCCTTTTGAAGCTGTCCCGTTTTATATGTAAGCTACAAACTCTTTAATAATCATAATTAAACTGCTCACCTGCTCAGGTGACATCTTTTCCAGGACATTTCTAATCAAGCCGTATCTATACTTCATAACATCTTCAAGTAAAGAATTACCCTCCTGGGTAAGCTCAAGTTGGATAATCCGGCGGTCATCTGAGCGCCGTTCCCTGCTCAATAATCCACCAATAACCAGTTGATCTGTAAGACTACTCACAGTACTAAGCGTTACATCCATTTTTTCGTGTAGTTCGGTTAAGGAAAGCCCTGGATTACTGCATACCTCAGCCAGCAAAAGAAAACGGGGGCGTGTAAGGCCTTTTGAAACCAGGTATCTCCGCGTGTTCTGTTCCAGAAAGAAATCAATCTGTCGCAGAAAAAATTCCAACCTCTTCCATTGTTCTTCTTCCTTTAACATGCCCTCTAAACCACTCCTAACCTTCGAAGTTCAAATAATTCGATTCTCGAAGCATTTGATATCGGCTTTTAAAGCCATTAATAATGTATGCTGATAAAATCCAATTAGTGACCTATAAAACAAGAATTCCGAGGTTCACTTAAGTGAAAGCCTCGGAATTCTTCCAACGACAAACCCAGTCGCTAAAATTGTATATTGCATCAGCTTCTGTGCAACATTCAAAATAGTTTTTAGGTTCTTGTCGATTCATATTCTTTCTCCAAAAATTCTAACATTCGCTCCACTAAACTTTCTTGGTATACAACGTAATCACCAGCTAACACCTCAGCAGGCAGTTCTGGATCCCAAGGCAACTTCATTGCACTAATACGGCGGCGTTGCTCTTCGGTCAAAGGTATTCCCCGTGGAGCGTGAAGGTATGTAACTGTATCCAGAAACCATGACTTAAAACCCCCAGAATAGCGCCGCCATAGACCCAAGGCTATTTCTAAGCCCTTTCCATCAAAATCCCCACTATAGTAAATCTTGGTTCCCACTGCTGACAGTTGATCGAGCAATTGTAAAGCCGCTACACTGGGTTGCCCACTAGTACAGATTAAAGGCGGAGGCATTACCCGTTGCCATTGATCCAAAATAGCACTAAATACCGTGGGGTTTTCGACTACAAAAACTCTACCTAATGAGGCCCACTCCAGGGGCTGGTCAAAAAACCGCAAAGGTAGGGTTAATGGCGTCATAAAAGCATTACTACTCCGAAATACCTCGAAGCGTGGATCGGAGGGGATGAGCTCTAGGCCCGTTACCGTGACAAAAGATGAGAGATCGTCTTCCTCCAAACCTGCTTGCTGAAAAACTGCTCGCACTTTTTCAGCATGGTATTCCCTTTTAGGTAATCTCAGTACATATAAGATACCCTGGTACAACAATCTTCCTAGCCCGCGATCCCGGTCCAGCCCATGGGGATCACCCGTCAACCAAGCGGCAAAAACCGGTCTACGCCTGCGTTGCCCTGTATACCAGGGAAGATTGTCCAAACCGCGAATGCAGGAGCTTAGCACTGCCTTAGCCTGTTGAAAATCCTCTTGATAAAGTGCTAAAAAAGTGCGGTAACCATAAGCTTGTCGGCTGGCCAAATGCGCTAACCATTGCACAGTTTGCTCCCGCTGAGCCAAGTCACGTGCTTCGGTAAACATCTGTGCCCAACGGTTCTCTTCCCGCTCAATTTCCTGCTGTTTAGTGGTAACAGCTCCCCCAGAATATAGGGCCAAGACCTCTTCTAAACCTAGTGCGAAACGGCTTTCTTTAAATATGGCGTCCAGCTGAATTAGACTTACACTTACATTTTCCAGCCCAGCTAGGTCACGACCTAATAAACCGCCGATAACCTGCTGCTCTTCGACAGTAGCACCCTTAAGCAGGATTGCACCTCCAACCCTCCCTAGGGCATGATATTTTCGCCAGACTCCTTTCAGCAAACGTCTTAAACCTGGCTGGCCCAAATAGTTTAGTAGGGCTTGATGGTCTGACATCGGTACCCTTTTATCGCGTCGTGACATACGACAGTTCCTCCTTAGTGGCCGTAACCTTAGGTGGATTGAACAATTGGTCTTGATCATCAGTTACCAAACTTCGACGCTGTCCATTCCAGAAATATCTGATAAGGGTGACGAATTTAACATCCTTTGGACGGTATACTTCATAAATGGATAAACTGGGTACGGTGTCATAGCAGCCCCATAAAGCCTGACTGGTCATGATATAGTCAAAATCTAGTTGGGTCAGCAGTTCGAACATATCCCGCATATTCTCTTCATCCACCCCGGCAAATGCTTCATCCAAGGATATCAACTTGGGAGCATCACTCTTAGAACTGGCGTACCGAGAATAGGTGGCCGCAAAAAGAGGAATGTACATGGCCATAGCCTTTTCCCCACCGCTTAAAACGTTGAACCTAGCATCAGTGAGCTCCCGGCGAGCTTGGTCACCCTTTTCATATTCAAGGGTGAAACGAAACCATTTACGGTAATCCAGCATTTGCACTATCCAGTCTCGCAGAGTTTCCTTCCGATCTTCTGATTCTTGCTTGGCCCACGTAATCCGGGAACGGAAGTGCTGAATCATCTGTTCAATCTGTTCATTTCGCAACAGCTGAGGGTCAGTTTTAAGCAATTTAATAAGTTGAGCTGTATCCATTTCCTGTTCATTGCGGGCTGCAACAGGCTCCCAGCGCAGATACAACTTGAGGCCG
>CAZKEO010000107.1:5298-6519 GCA_964551785.1 uncultured Eubacteriales bacterium
ACCCAGTTCTCAGCCCGAAAAATCCTGCTTTTAATGGCCTTACACACACTATGAATGATGATTTGCTCGTACAATTCCCGGTCCTTGGCATCCAAGAGCAAGCGTTGTTCAACTTCCGCCTCGCGCAATTCCCGTAACAGAGCTGCCGGAGTGCTGGGATTCTGTTTATCTCTGGTAAATAAAGCTATCAACCTACTGCTGTCAGGGCCACTATCTAATTCAGGAGAGTAATCGTGCAAGGTCTGGCGGATTTGATAAAAGGCTTCAACCAGGCTATTGGTAATATTCTCTTTGTTCCGCTGCTCATATTTTGGTTTATACTGCTGCCGTATCCGCATGGCCAACTGCACAACGGCTCCCTCTGCACCCTGGAAAGCTACCTGATTCGTCTGGCCTTCAGCTTCAGTCAGGAAAGCTGCCACCAAAGCAACTTCTTCTGCCTGCCACTGAACTACCAAACGACGCTGCAATTCACCATACCAGTCATGTACTGCCTGTACAAAACTAGCCTGTCTTTCTTGAGTGGAACGCTGATTAGTTGCCAGGTTATCCTGTTTTACTGACAGAACATTGCCGGTTTTACTAATATCCTCCCAAGCTTCATTTATGCGCTTATCTAGTCCTTGCTCCTGTTGCTTAAGAACCTCAAGCTGGCGATGCAGGTCATAAATACCCATCTCTTGCAAGATCTCATGATAAACTTGAATCTGAGTGCTAATCTCACGCAATTCCCCATTTTTGCTAGTCAGGTAATCCTGTTCAATTGCTACATTCTCCTCGGCCTCCACTATAGCACTTTTGGCCTCTTGCAGGGATTTTTCAGCCCCAACAGCTGTCTGCACCAGAGCCTTCAAATCGCTGAAACCGCTTTGATAACAGCGCAGGGAGCTTAATGCATGTTTCACTGCCTGCTCTGTCCGAAGCATTAACCACCCTTCCATAAAGCGGTGCAACTGCTCTCGCACATTAATCCACGCTTCATTAGCTACTTTGTACTGCTGGCGTAACCGCTCCTCCTCTTTTTGGGCACTTTCAAAAGAAGATTTCTTTTTCTCCGTATCGCTGTAGGCTAAGTAGAGTGCTTTAGCGTCAGGAAAATTCTCCAGCTCAGCCTTCAACGTCTGCTCTATGGCTTGTATACTGGCCAACTGCTGCTCGCAACGCCTAACCTGTTCACCCAGTTGCGCCAATAATTCTTCCAAACGGGCAATTTCGGTCAAC
>CAZKEO010000108.1:0-6514 GCA_964551785.1 uncultured Eubacteriales bacterium
GCTAAGACTGCTAATAACTCCAAGCGACTACCTTCCACTGAACTTCGGCCTGATAAACGCGTTGTACCCCTCCAAATCCAGGGTGTTAGCTCGACTAAAGAGCTTTCGGCAGCAACGCTGGTAGCCTATCTGCTTCAAACAGCGCTCGGTACCAGAACATGAAAAATCTGATTGCCATTTACGGGCGTCTGAGCAAAGACGAAAAAGGTGAACGTTATAGTAGTTTAGAGGTTCAAAGGGATTACGTTAGGCAATATATCCAGGATCAGCATCTAGGTGACACCGTAGATTGTTTTTTAGACGATGACGTTACCGGGGTACTGTTCCAACGGGAAGAACTGGACAGACTATTAGCTGCCATCGATCAAGGTAAGATTAATATAATTGTGGTCAAGGATCTCTCCCGCCTAGGACGGAGTAATGCCAAAACCTTAACCTTGCTAGAGTATTTAGAAGAAAAACAAATTCGTGTGATTGCCATTGATGATAATTGGGACTCCTTTCGAAATGATGATGATATCATTGGGATTAAGACTTGGTACAATGAGCGCTATGTTAAAGATATCTCCAAAAAAATCCGCTCCAACATTCATCAGAAACTTAAAACAGGCCAGTATTTAGGCACTCCCCCTTATGGCTACCGCAAAGAGTACTTAACTATACACGGTAAGCTAAAACCAATTAATCAGCTCTTAGTAGATGAAAAGCTACGCGTAGTAATCAGCGAGATATTTAGCTTGTATCTGCAGGGTGCTGGTTATCAAACTATTGCCATCAGCATGCAAGCGAGTGGCTATCCTAATCCCTCGCAGTACAAGAATTATGCGCGCCCTCAGAGCTGTAATTGGACCAAAGAGCAAATCAAACGCATAATTACCAACCGAGTTTACTGTGGTGATACAGTGCAGGGTATCTCGGAACGGATTAGTTTTAAAAGCAAAAAAACCCGCCGAAAGCCGGTGGAAGCTTGGTATATCAGCGAAAACACCCATGAAGCCATCATCAGCCGGGAAATCTGGTTGCAGGCCAATGCCCTCAGGCAGCAACGAGCAGGTGGTAAAGTTAGCTGGACTAAGCAACAGCGGCATCTATTTAGTGGTTTATTGGTGTGCGGAGCCTGTGGCCGAACAATGTGTGCTCGTAAAAAGCCCAATCGACCCTTAGGTTATGCCTGTAGTGCCTATGCGACCTATGGCAAACAAGCACAGGGCTGTGAGAGTCACTATCTACGGGAGGAAACTTTAGCTCAACTGCTGTGGACTAATTTCATCAGCACCTTGGGGGAACCAGCAGTGCTGGCTGGTTACCAAGCCTATCTCAACCAACCTGCTCCAGTGCTTGATTATACGGGAAAAATTCAAGCTCTCAGGAATGAAATTAGGCAATACTCTCAGCACCTCGAGCTGGTCTATGAAGATCGACTGAACCATGTTGTCTCGGCAGACTTATATCTGGAAAAGTCACAGCAAATAGAAGCCAAATTAAGTAGCTTGAGGTCCCAAGTGGATGCCCTAGAACGGCAAGCGCAACTCAGTAGAAAGCAAGCTCAGCTGCTACAAACAGAGCGATTAAGGCAATTGGGTCCAGTTAACCTAGCAGGGCATAGTATATTAGGAACATCAGACCGTACACCACCATCGGTTGATGCAAACCAGGCAATACTAGCCTTGTTAGCCCGACTTTGGCAGGACGGCCAATTAACTAGGCAAGTTTTGGCCCAGTGCCTGCATAAAATCTATGTTTATTTGCCCGGTGATATCCAGCAAGCTTGTTTGGAACAAGTCAGGGCACAGCTGAATACCAGCCTAGAGACGGTCAGACGAATCCAAGCTGAGGGTGGGATTTTTATCGTTTATAAACATTTTTAGCGAATAAGGGCAAAAGCTAGGAATAAAACAGGAGTTTTTTGAGCGGGCGCAGAAAAAGTATCTAAGCCAAAAATGTGAGGGAGGTTAGAACAATGAATGTTATGAGTCAGCAGGAAGAACGAACTTGGGCGATGCTCTGTCACTTAAGTGCCTTGCTTGGTCACTTTATTCCTTTTGGAAATATTGTGGCTCCCCTGTTACTTTGGCAGATAAAGAAAAACGAATCGGATTATGTAGATTATCATGGTAAAGAAGCACTTAATTTTCAAATTACACTCTCCATTTATTTGTTCATATCTGCGATTTTAGTTTTTGTTGCTATTGGGTTTCTAATGGTCGGAGCACTATTGATTTTTAATTTAGTTATTGTAATTATTGCCGGTGTGAGAGCGAACGAGGGCGAGTATTTTTGTTATCCCATGAACATTAGGTTTATCAAATGAGCACAACAGAGATGAGGTTGTTAAATTGAAATCAACGGAAGTGCAAACAGGTAAATATCGTCATTATAAGGGCAATTTCTATGAAGTGCTTGGTATCGCAAAACACAGTGAAACCTTAGAAGCATTTGTGGTCTACCGTGCATTGTATGGTGACTTTGGGCTCTGGATTAGGCCCCAGGCGATGTTCCTAGAGCAAGTGCAAGTTAACGGTCAAGAGGTCTCGCGTTTTACCTATCTACCTGAGTATAAATAGTCTATTACAGTGGCACATCCTGGTGGGTGTGCCATTGGTTCGCGGCCGATGGACCTCCATATCAAGGGTTTAAAGGCCTTGGGTGCCCAGCTTACTGAAAGGTACGGGTATATTGTGGCGGAATGTGAACGCCTCACAGGGGCCGAGCTACATTTGGATTTTCCCAGTGTGGGTGCTACCGAAAATCTGATGATGGCTGCCACCTTAGCTAAGGGGCAGACGGTGATCCGTAATGCCGCCAAAGAGCCGGAAATTGTTGATTTGCAAAATTTCCTAAACGGCATGGGAGCAAGTGTCAAGGGAGCTGGTACTGACGTCATTAAAATTCAGGGTGTCACCGAACTGGGGTCAATCGAACATGCAGTTATCCCTGATCGCATCGAAGCAGGAACCCATATGATAGCTGCTGCCATCACCAACGGCGATTTGACTATCACCAATGTGATTCCAGAACATGTGGAGCCTGTGATCGCAAAGCTGAAGGAAACAGGTGTCGAGGTAATTACGGGTGATGAATCGATTAGAGTCATTGGGTGTGGTGTGATTAAAGCAGTTGACTTAAAGACCATGCCTTATCCTGGTTTTCCGACTGATATGCAGGCTCAAATGATGGCACTGATGACAGTAGCTCAGGGTACCAGTGTCATCTCGGAGAGTATTTTTGAAAACCGCTTCAAACAAGTGGCTGAGCTTCGGCGGATGGGAGCAGATATTAGGCTAGAAGGCAGGGCGGCAATCATTAAAGGGGTGCCCAAACTAAGTGGAGCCTTTGTCGAAGCTACTGACCTTAGAGCAGGAGCAGCCATGGTGCTAGCTGGCTTAGCCGCCGAGGATGTTACGGTGGTGGAAGATATTTATCATATTGACCGGGGCTACGAGCGATTAGAAGCCAAATACCGAGCCGTAGGAGCAAAAATTATGCGGGTTAATAATACTTAGCAAAATATGGCAAAAAGCCAATTTAATCAACAGCCTTTTGGCTGCTTTTTTTGCTGTTCTTTTAGACAAGCCGTGGTATAATTAGAGAATAGAGGCAAGGTTTGGTGGCCTATACAAGGCTTGATAGCAGACAACCATTTGGGAGGGTATAAAAAGTGGCTAACAGCAGAAAACGGTCTGCTCGAAAGGGACAGAAGCGTCAGCTTAACATCTTACAGAGTCTTTTTTTTATTGTCGTGCTGGTTTTAGCTGGTTATATACTACTACAATCTTCTATCTTTTCAATCCGGCAAATTCAAGTGGAGGGCGTGCGACAGCTAACGGTAGCTGAGGTGCAGCGTCTTTCTGGGATTCCCTTGGGAATTAACACCTTTAAACTAAATCTGAATGACGTCGAAAACCGGGTGGCTCTAAACCCCCTAGTCAAGCAAGTTGCGGTCAGACGTAGTTATCCTGCTAAAATCGTGATTAAATTGGTAGAACGACAAGCTGTCGCTTTAGTGCCTTGGCAAGGTGAATTCCTGGCCTTGGATAATGAAGGCTATTATATAAGTCGGAATAAAGACCTGAGTAAAGTCAATTTACCTATCATAACAGGTATCAGATTGGGCACCCTAACTCCGGGCAAGCAAATTATCCAAGAGGGCCTATTGGCCTCCTTAGCCTTTATCCGGAAAATGGATCAGGAGCAGTTAGTTAAAGTTTCTGAGGTTAATGGAGCAGACCCGCAGAGCATTGTACTTTATACCATCGAGGGAATTGAAGTACGGTTAGTAGCGGGTGAGCGAATTGAGGAAAAGCTGGCCTTATTGAAAGAAGCACTTAAAAACAGCTATGAACGCCGAATCGAGTATGTCAATATTTGTTATGAGGGTAAGCCTGTCATCAAGTTTGCCGGTGACCAAGATGTAGCACCAATCGAGCAGAATAATGCACAAGGAAAGGATTGAAAGTCAAATGTGGTTGCCAATACTTGGTCTGATAGTCGGGTTAGTACTGGGCTGGAGTTCTCCGCTGGCTTTACCAACAGCTTATGCGCGCTATATGTCAGTGGCAGTCTTAGCCGCTCTGGATTCAGTATTCGGGGGGATGCGGGCCGGCCTCGAGGATAACTTCGACAATCGTGTCTTTATTTCTGGTTTTTTCAGCAATACTCTGTTAGCAGCAGTGTTGGCTTATATTGGGGAACGCCTAGGCGTAGAACTTTATACGGCTGCACTCTTTGCCTTTGGGGTAAGACTTTTTCAGAACTTAGCGATAATAAGGCGACATTTGTTAAAAAAATAGAAAAAAAGAGACCTGTAAAAAAGGGAAAAACAAATATTTGTTGAATATTTCTGATGTGTACATAGACTTAGTCTGTACAAAAAAATCAACTTCGTTAACTCCTTCTATCATGGATGTTGATTTTCTTGTACACAGGGAACCGAATGGTTCCCTATGTCGCTTCGCTGTGACCCTCCTTACTGAACATAAGGGGGAATCCCCCTTAAAAACCCCCTCGTTTAGGAAATTGTCCACAAAAAAGAAAAAAGCATAATTTCCCAAACGACTAAAAAGGTCAAGACTATTCGACAATATTTTTATAATGTGAATTGTGGGATCAGAGATAAGAAACCAAGGAGGATATGATTAATGCTGGATTTTGACATGGATTTGGAACAGTTTGCGAATATAAAGGTCATTGGTGTTGGCGGCGGTGGTAACAACGCTGTCAATAGAATGATTGCTGCCGGTTTAAAAGGTGTAGAGTTCATTGCCGTAAATACTGACGCCCAAGCGTTGTTTTTATCCCAGGCTGCTAATAAAATTCAAATTGGAGCTAAGCTAACTAAGGGACTCGGTGCTGGCGCCAATCCTGATATCGGAGAAAAAGCTGCCGAAGAAAGCCGGGACGAATTAGTCCAAGCCCTACGTGGTGCGGACATGGTTTTCGTAACTGCCGGTATGGGCGGTGGAACCGGAACTGGAGCTGCTCCCATCGTAGCAGAAGTTGCTAAAGAAATCGGGGCGTTAACTGTTGGAGTGGTAACCAAACCATTTACTTTTGAGGGCAAAAGAAGACATACTCAGGCTGAGCGTGGTATCGTCAACCTGAAGTCCAGAGTGGATACCCTAATTACCATCCCCAATGACCGCTTACTGCAAGTAATAGATAAAAATACTTCCATTGTCGATGCTTTCCGGATTGCTGATGATGTCCTGCGTCAAGGTGTTCAGGGTATCTCCGATTTAATTGCAGTACCTGGTTTAATCAATCTCGACTTTGCAGATGTCAAGACCATCATGTTTGAGACTGGCTCTGCCCTGATGGGAATCGGGACAGCCGGAGGAGAAAACCGCGCCGCTGAAGCAGCTCGCTTAGCTATCTCCAGCCCACTTTTGGAGACTTCTGTCCAGGGTGCCAAGGGTGTCCTGTTGAACATTACTGGTGGTTCTAACCTAGGTCTCTTCGAAGTCAATGAAGCAGCAGAAATTATCTCTCAGGCTGCTGACCCAGAAGCCAACATCATCTTTGGAGCAGTTATTGATGAGACCTTGGGTGACGAAGTACGCGTGACTGTAATTGCCACCGGTTTTGATGCTCCTCGCGAGAAACCAGATGCCAAAGCTAAAGAAATGCAAATCAAGCAGTTCAATACGGCCGAAGATATTGAGATTCCTGCCTTCCTGCGCCGCCGCGATCGCTAGTAGTTCGCGCTGATAGAGCAGGATACCAATTAATAAAATAAAGTGATTGATAGACTTCATACGAAAGTATGGAGTCTATTTATTTTGCTCTGGGTGAACTCAGGGTGGTGTGGTTACCTTCCGGGCACTGTACTCCGCTTCCGCCAAATCATCTGCGCGGTTCCTGCTTCGGACAAACTTAAGCACGGCTTTCCCTATGGTCACAGTGTCCTACGCGACGGAACCTTCGCAGTGATTTGTAGCGGAAGTTCCGTAAGGTGCCTTTCGCGAAATAGGCGTGAGCCGCCACGCTCCGAAGAGCAGGTAGACACTCACGCCCT
>CAZKEO010000109.1:0-6502 GCA_964551785.1 uncultured Eubacteriales bacterium
ACTGCCTAACTTGTGATAAATCCGGGGCTTGTCGGCTTCAGGACTACGCCTACCGTTATGATGTACGCAGGGAGGACTTCCGAGTTTTCGACGGTGAGCAGCATAAATATGAGCTGGATACCTCTAGCCCGGTGGTAATCCGAAATAATAATAAATGTATCTTGTGTGGCAAATGTGTCCGGGTTTGTCAAGAAATCCAGGGTTGTAATGTCCTAGACTTTTCTTATCGGGGCTTTGAAACTAAAGTTACTCCTGCCTTGGACATGGGGATGGGGGAATCCACTTGTGTGGGTTGTGGCAATTGTGTCACTGTTTGCCCTGTGGGTGCATTGACGCCGAAACAGATGCGAGGTGCAGGACGTCCCTGGGAAGTCAGTAAAGTAAAAACTACCTGTCCCTACTGTGGGGTGGGCTGTACCCTTGACCTGAATGTAAAGGCTGGCAAAGTTGTCGGTGTTACTGCCAACCAGGATGCAGGTAATGTCAATGGCCGCTTTCTTTGTATCAAAGGCCATTTTGGTTATGACTTTATCCATAGCCCGGAGCGGCTGACCACTCCCCTGATCCGCAAAGAGGGTCAACTTGTTCCGGCAAGCTGGGAGGAAGCCCTAGGTCTGGTGGCCGGGAAACTCCAAACGATCAAAACCAACGATGGTGCCGAGGCTTTAGCAGTTTTAAGTTCAGCTCGCTGTACCAATGAAGAAAACTTTCTGATTAGTAAATTTACCCGAGCAGTACTTGGAACTAACAATATCGACCATTGTGCCCGCCTCTGACACTCCTCCAGTGTCGCCGGTCTGGCGATGGCGTTTGGCAGTGGGGCAATGACTAACTCTATTGCGGAAATTGAAGCTACCAAGTTTATCTTAGTGATTGGCTCTAATACCACCGAAGCTCACCCTGTGCTAGCTTTAGAAATAAAAAAGGCTGTCCGGCAGGGTAGTAAGTTAGTGGTAGTAGACCCTCGGAAAATTGAATTAGCAACTCTGGCTAACCAACACCTGCACTTACAATCAGGCACCAATATTTCTTTACTGAACGCAATGATGTATACCATCATTACGGAACAGTTATATGACCATGAGTTTGTGGCTGCGCGCACCGAAAATTTTGAGGAATTAAAAGCTGCGGTGGCTAATTATTCCCCTGAACAAGTGGAGCGCTACGTGGGAGTACCTGCCGAAGCGATTAAGTCAGTAGCGAGGGAGTATGCCCAAGCAGAAAGTGCGGTAATTCTCTACACGATGGGGATTACCCAACATGCCAATGGGACTAATAATGTACTATCAGTAGCGAATTTAGCCCTGCTTTGCGGACATGTGGGTAAACCTAACAGTGGTGTCAATCCTTTGCGCGGGCAAAATAACGTGCAAGGTGCCTGTGACATGGGAGCACTACCTAATGTCTATAGTGGCTACCAAGCTATCGCGGACCCAGCCAACAATACCAAGTTTAGCGAAGCCTGGGGAGTAGAACTCCCTAATTCGCTTGGACTTACCGTTGGTGAAATTATGGATGGAGCTAATCGGGGTAGCATTAAAGGGCTGTACATCGTGGGTGAAAACCCGGTGCGGAGCGATCCTGATGCCAGCCATGTCGAACAAGCTTTGCAAAAAATAGACTTTTTGGTAGTACAAGACATCTTCCTGACTGAAACAGCTCAATTAGCTGATGTGGTGCTACCAGGTGCTAGTTTTGCCGAAAAAGATGGCACCTTTAGTAATACCGAACGCCGCGTGCAGCGGGTACGCAAAGCTATTGAGCCAATTGGCCAAAGTCGCCCCGATTGGGCCATCATCCAAGAACTTAGTAATCGCATGGATTACCCTATGAACTATGCGGGTCCAGAACAAATCTTTGCCGAAATCGCTAGTTTAACCCCCAGTTATGCTGGCATGAACTATGACCGGTTGGAGCAAGGCGGGCTACAATGGCCTTGTCCTGCAGTTGAGCATCCAGGCACTAAATATCTCCACCAGGGGCAATTTACGCGGGGCTTGGGTAAGTTTCACGGGGTTACAGATACCCCGCCAGCAGAACAGCCGGATCAACAATATCCCTTTACTCTCAATACAGGACGCCGACTAACCCACTATCATACTGGGACGATGACACGTCGTTCCCGGGGTTTGCAGGAAATGATGCCAGAAGATTACTTGGAGCTACACCCCACCGATGCCGCTAAACTCGGGGTAACCACAGGGGACTTGGTCAAGATGGCGTCACGACGGGGCGAAGTGCAAATCAAGGCTAAACTGACCGAGGACGTTAGGCCTGGCAGTGTTTTTTGCTCTTTCCACTTTACAGAAGTACCGGTTAATTACCTGACTAACCCAGCTCGTGACCCGATTGCTAAAATCCCAGAGTTGAAGGTTTGCGCTGTGCGGATTGAGAAAGTGAAATAAGCGAGTTAATAATAGAGGCAGGTTCCAACGCAATTAGCTGCGTTAGAACCTGCCTTTTGCATAAGTGAAGTAAATATATCACCCCTGACATTAGGGTATATCATCCGCATTTGGTGTTGCATCAGGTCGTGCTTTATTAGCGTGTCTTGGCAGATAATCTAATTCCATGGTAGGCAGTTCATTCACACTGTCCATAGAAACATCATCAGAAACATCATCAAAATCGTCATCATAGATATCGTCATAGAGTTCATCATTATAGTCTTCAGAAGCATCACCCGAAAAATCGTGTGCTTCTAAATCAGACACTTCATTGGAAACATGTGTCGCGACAGTACTTGCTTTATCCATGCTTAAGCGTCACCTCCGTACTAACTTTAGCTTATTTCCGTATAATTCCTAGTCTTTTCTCCGTGAACTCACTAGCTTTTTTCCGCCTCTTCTTTAGTTTTATAGATTACATTACTGGTCATGTAATCTGGTGCCTCAATCTTTTTTGGTTTATCCATATTTATATCCATTCCTTTCGCTTCGCTCAAGGCACAAAACGTAATGAAATATATTGGCTTTGAGCTTCTTTTCGACTATTCTACAGCCATAGGGATAACAGTTAACTACAAATCACGGGGAGGTGAGTGGGCTACTCCACCATTGGAGTGACCGCATATTTATATGTGTAGATTGCCTTTCCAAGCACAAATAAGTGTGACTTCGAGCACGCAGACTTATCTTTGTATAAACATTACTCGTTTATTGCCAGGCAATCAGTCAATGCTGTCTATCCCTGTTATTCTTTGAAAGGAGCATTCCCCTATGGCTTTGAAAATCGTTTACCAAATCTGTTGTGGCATTGCTGTCCACAATACCTTCGTTGTTGCTTGCATTGCCTCTACCAATAAAGGTGTTACCACCTACAAAAGCCATCGCTTTTCTACTTATACCAAAGGTCTGAAAGAGCTGTCACAGTGGCTTTGTGTGAATAACTGTAAGGATGTTTGTATGGAATCAACAGGTAAATACTGGATCCCAGTCTTTAATATACTTGAAGATTCCTGCAATATCACCCTGGCTCATCCCAAATATGTGAAAGCAATCCGTGGTAAGAAGACTGACAAAAAAGACGCTAAATGGATTGCCGATTTATTTAAGCATGACCTTATAGCGGGTAGCTTTATGCCTCCTCTTGCTATCCGGCAGCTTCGTGATCTTATGCGTTACCGCTTTAAACTGACTAACTTTATGTCAAGCGAGAAAAACCGTCTGCAAAACTCTTTAACCGTATCCAATATTCAGCTCGGAAATGTTGTTGCGGATACTTTCGGCAAAAGTTCCATGAACATCATTAACAGGCTTTTGCTAAATCCTTTGGATAACAGTTTTGACATAGAACCGCCCATTCACGGTTCTATGAAAGATAAACTCCCCGAACTGGAGCTTGCCATCGACGGTTTTATCACGCCTGAACAAACTGAAAAACTTAAAGTAATCAAGCAGCACTATGAAGATCTTAAATCACGCAAGGCTGATCTTGAAAAAATCATCCTTTCCCTTTCCGTGCCCTACACTGAAGAAATTAATCTAATCTTAACTGTTCCGTCCTTTAAGAACATCTTTTCCGCCATTACAGTGGTCTCCGAAATAGGTGCCAATATGGACGTGTTTCCGACAGCTAAGCATCTATGTTCCTGGGCAGGGCTGACACCTACGAATAACGAAAGTGCCGGAAAGAAAAAGTCAGTAAGGATTTCAAGAGCTGGCTGTTACATAAAGCCACTTCTGGTACAGTGTGCAACTGCTGTATTCAAAAGCGAAAAACATCCTGAAATCCGTAACCGTTACTTAAGACTTAAAAAGCGTCGTGGTCATAAACGGGCAATCATTGCCATTGCAAGAATGCTCCTTACAGCTATCTACAATATCCTCAAAAAGAAAGAATCGTATAATGCTGAATTGTATAGAAATTCAGATGTTCTTCCAGTACACCGTAATATTACGGTAGAGCAAGCAATTCTATTGGCTAAAACTCAAGGTTACCGTGTTATGGTAGCGTCTTGATTTCTTGCTGATCAATATCTTTTTTAAGTCATCAATTGATGGCTTGTTCGGCATGCCCTTTTACTTTACAGATAAATTTAGTTAACTATTTCAGACTTATCACCTCTGCCTAAAGTTTACCCTGAAACCCAAAAAGTATGACCGTTATTATTTATATTGCAGGAAAAAGAGGCTGGCTACATAAACTAACAAGAGAAGGGGGTGTGTTATTTGGAACTGTTGATATTATTTTGGGGTTGGGAGTGTCTCTGCTAATCTTTTTCCCACGTAATAACAGTAGCAGTTCAACTCGCCAGATGCAGAGGAATGACTCTCAAAGGGACACTGTCCAGCATAATTTGTTCGGTCCAGCAAGCATGCTGACTACAGCAGATATTATTAGCACAAAGCATCATTGTAATGATATGTGTGAATGTTCGGAGAGTATTGGTGATGTGGGTGGATGTGATTGCGGAGGCGGTTGCGATTGTGGTGGAAGCGAATGAACCTCTCAAAGAATTAAACGTGAAAAACATAAAAAAGTTAAAAACCAACTAAAGTTTTTCGTTTCATTACCGATAATAACTACGACATGTTTTTTGTTCCCCGTATAGGGATGGCGACTGAGGTCGCCATTTTCTTTGTGCAATTGGTTTTTGATACGCAAGAAGCGCCTCACTTCAAGGAAGTAGGCGCTTTTGTTTGAAGACATATGGTTACTTTAAGCCATTTGCGTTGAAAAAGGAACTATATTTCTTATCAGTAATTAAGATATGGTTGGAAAGCCAATCTTTAAGGAAATTCATGATATCCATGGAAAGCATGATATCCATGGAAAGCATGATATTTCCAGTGCTAAACTCCTGTTGAAAGCTTACTACCTTCTTAACAAATTGCTCGTGCTCGGTCTTATGTTTAGCTTGATCAGGATAACTGTATTTAGCCATTTGTTTTTCTTCTGCCGAAAAGTGGGTCTGGGTGTAATCAATTAATTTATTAATAATAGTGGAGAGTAGTTCTTTACCTTTACCTAGCTTCATGGCATCATGTAAATCGTTGACTAGACTCACGAGTTTTTTGTGCTGATCATCAAATTCCTTGACCCCGACAACCAGACTTTCGTTCCAAGAGATAATTGGCATTTTCTCTACTTCCTCTCTTAGCATAATGCTATAAAATTCTGCCAAGATTGAGGTTTTCCTGCTACTTTCTGCTGTCTTAATATTGCGAATAAACTTGAACAGGTTTGATAACAACGCGCGTTAAGGGAGTCAAAACTGCTGCTATTGGGAGGTCGATTGTAGCCGACCAGGTGGGCGGATCTTCGGGGGTTCGGTACAATTTTGCCTAAAGTTCAGATAGCAGGGATAATTAGCTCAGTATCCAGCTATCAAAGCCTTGGGCAGGGTTAGGAGGAAGTAAGGTAGCTACCACTGATAACGAGTACCTCCAATGGATTCACGCGTATGATCCAGATCCATGTTGGATCCCCATCACATGTAATTCGGACACCTTTTTTGCAGAAGAAGGTTATTATGCCATTACATTGTATGAGAAAAATCCACTATACAATTGTTGTATGGTGGATTTGCCTGTTGTGGATGTGCGTAATTAGGAAACAAATAAAAATACCGCCAACCCTTATGGGTAGCGGTATAATCGTTGTTTATGCTGGTGGGCGATAACGGACTCGAACCGCCGGCCTCTTGCATGTCAAGCAAGCGCTCTAACCAACTGAGCTAATCGCCCTGATAAATGAAAATGGAGCGGGTAGAGGGAATCGAACCCTCACAACCAGCTTGGAAGGCTGGGGCTCTACCACTGAGCTACACCCGCATTTGGCGGAGAAGGAGGGATTTGAACCCTCGCGGGAATTACTCCCCCTACGGCATTTCCAGTGCCGCCTCTTGAGCCGCTTGAGTACTTCTCCATATTATATTTAGTGAACCTATGGTGCGCCCGGCAAGAATCGAACTTGCGCACCTGGTTCCGGAGACCAGTGCTCTATCCACTGAGCTACGGGCGCATATTATGGTTGGAGCGGAAGACGGGATTCGAACCCG
>CAZKEO010000110.1:0-6487 GCA_964551785.1 uncultured Eubacteriales bacterium
ATCAGAGGGCCAAATTTACCAGGGACTCAGCAGTACTATCAAGCCCGATAAAGTTAACCTTTAACCAAGGGGTCCCGTACTTAGTCTCTAACATTTCGGCAATATAGTTAATGGAACGGTGGCACTGGACTAGGTTTAGTTCAGCTACATGGGCATCTTTCAAATCCTCATAGGAACCATCACCAGTCATGACTGCCACCACATGATAACCAATTTCCTCTAAGACCCGTTCAATCTCCCAGCCGTCTCCCCCGATGTTATACTCACCCAGTAGATTGATGGCGTATTTGGACGGAGCTTCTGTGATTTCACCTTGTCCGATTACTCTATCCATCAAAACGTTATTGGCAATATGGTGACCAGCTGACTGGCTGACACCTTTGTAACCTTCACAGTTAAAGTGCAATACCTGGATTCCGTGTTTAGCCTCTGCAGCCTTGGAGACAGCTCCTAAATCGTCACCAATCAAGCCTACCGGACAGGTCGCGGAAACAGTTACAGCTTTCGGCTTAAAAAGCTCCACCACTTCATCAATCATCTGGGCCAGCTTTTTTTCTCCCCCAAAGACGATATCACTTTCCTGCATATCGGTAGTAAAGCAATAGTTAATAAAATTTTTGCTGGGGTCCTCCGACTTAGCTTTATTTCTCCTGGTTCCCCAAGCGTAAAAAGCACAACCTACCGGACCGTGGACAATGTGAACCATATCCTTAATCGGTCCCAATACCACCCCTTTACAGCCGGCAAAAGCACAGCCACGGTTGGTAATAATTCCGGGGATAGTCCTGGTATTAGCCTCGATTATCTGTCTATCCAGGGAGGAATCTTTAATGATAATATGATTCTTCCGGTTTTTCTTGACTTTAGCCGGATAATCATTCAGCATCGACTCTAGAGCTTTCTCATTGATTGCCATACGCTTTCCACCTTTCTTCAGACTACCACTCTCTGTACACCTACAACTTACCTTTACACTGCAGCTTATCTTTACACTGCAGCTTGCCATTATACTGCAGCTTCCGTTTAGACGGCTGCTTCTCCCCGTTCACCGGTCCGAACTCTGACTACCTCTGCTAACGGCAACACGAAAATCTTACCATCTCCACAGTTGCCTTCTTTACTTACTTCAATAATGGTTTCCACTGCTTTTGGAACATCTTGATCAGCGACCACTAGGGAGATGACACGCTTGGGAATTAAGCGACCACCTTTCAACAAGCTCTCCAGCACCATATCTCTGTTATCTTCTTTCACTTTGTCAACTATGGCTAGGTCTTTTAACATCTTCCCCCGGCCCATCGCCTTCATTGCTGTGAGTCCATTAAAACCCGCTTCCACCAAAGCTTGTTTGGTTCTAGCAACTTTATTCATCCTGATCACTGCCATGATTTCTTTCATAGCCATCCCCCCCTTACAGTCCTTTGGTGCCTGAACTAATTGTGTAGACCTCTTCAACTGGAGTAACAAAGATTTTGCCATCTCCAAAGGCTCCGCTATTACCGGTTTTGGCGTTTCTGACAATTACGCTGATGACATCTTCTTTATCTTCATCACTTACTACAATAATTAACATTTCCTTCGGGATTTCGTCATAAATTACATCTCCGACTTTAACTCCCCGCTGTTTACCCCGACCAACTACATCAATCTTGGTTACTGCCGGAAAACCAGCATCGTTTAACTCAGCCAGAATGGTATTGGTTTTCTCAGGTCTGACAATTGCTTTGATCATTAACATGAAAGTCCCTCCTCCAAATTTAAGTGTTGTTGGTTAACTACTAATCAAGAATCCCGTGTTTCATCATCAATTCTTCCAAACGATCCTGGTGCATTGGCTTAGGGATTACGAACATTTGATTCTCCGCAATCTTTTTGGCCAAAGCCCTGTATTCATTTGCTTGATTTTCAATTGGATCATAGTCAATAACAGTTTTCTTATTGATTTCTGCCTTTTGCACCATATTATCCCTGGGTACAAAATGGATCAGCTGGGAGCCTAATTCAGTAGCGAATGCCTCCAACAATTCATATTCATTATCAACCTTACGACTGTTACAGATAATACCGCCTAAGCGAACTCCACCGGACTGGGCGTATTTTTGAATCCCTTTGGAGATGTTGTTAGCTGCATAAAGAGCCATTAACTCACCAGATGCCACAATGTAGATTTCCTGAGCTTTACCTTCCCGGATTGGCATTGCAAAACCACCACAAACAACATCACCTAATACATCATAAAAGACATAATCCAGATCTGGTGTATAAGCACCTAAGGATTCCAACATGTTGATAGAGGTGATAATCCCCCGACCAGCACAGCCTACACCTGGCTCAGGTCCGCCGGATTCAACACACATCGTGCCTTTAAAACCAGGCTTCAGGATCGCATCTAATTCAACATCTTCCCCTTCATCTCGCAAGGTATCCAAGACTGTTTTTTGGATAACCCCATTTAGCAGTAGGCGGGTTGAATCTGCTTTAGGGTCACAACCAACTACCATTACTTTGTTACCTGCTTCAGCAAGAGCTGCCACGGTATTCTGGGTAGTAGTAGACTTGCCAATCCCACCTTTACCGTAAATTGCGATTTGTCTTAGTCTTTTTGCCATCATAATCTCCCCCTTATTTTTATTAAACAAAAACGCCCTTACCCCGTGAAAAAACAGAGTTAAGAGCGTCATCGCTAAACTAAATACGTCAACGTAATTGGCATCAGGTCATTAAAAATGAAAACGCCTTTTAGTGATGCTAAATTCACTAAAAGGCGTCTATGCCCAGAAAAGACTACAATGTCTATCCATTTATGTTATGGTTATTCTATTGTGCATCCTCAACAAAGCGGCGGTAACAGCGTCTGACACTTAAACCATTTTGGACTAAATAACTATGAATGGCCTGGTCAAACGGCACTAGAACTTCTTTGCCCGCAATCATGATTTTGGACTTTTGGCAACCAAGTTGGTAACAAATCCAACCCAGCTGGTTATAGCTTTTGGCCTTAACCACTATGACATCCTCCGACAGCACTTGGATAGCAATTAAGCGGCTACTCTCACAATACAGGACATCGCCGTCCTTTAATTGTACGCCATCAGGAACTACTACAGCTACCTGGTTACCCATGTCAGTTGTTTTGCGCATCATACGCTTGGTCAATTCGTCCCAAGTGAGAAAAATCTTCTCCACTTGGTATTGAGAGGTTTCCATATTGGCCAAGTTACCCAATACTTTACGCAAGATCATTTTCATCACCTTGCCTTCCAAAAAAATAAAGCCCTTCCCAGAATTTCTCTGAGAAGCGCCTTTGCTCTCGTTGTGTAGTGCGACTATGCACCACTTAATATTTTTTTATATTATAACATGCAGTTTTCGGTATTACAAGGTCTTTAGTTAAAAAATACACTAATTATTCAACTCGTGGGCCATTAAAATAGCTTCAGCCACTGCCCGCATTGGTTTACCCTTATCCATACTTTGCTTTTGAATCTTCCGGAAAGCCTGGTCCTCACTAATTCCCATGGTAGACATCAGAATACCCTTAGCCTTATCTACCACTTTTCTAGTTTCAATAGTTGATTTCAGCTTCTCTACTTCTTTTTCTAGCTCAATAGCTCGTTTATAATTGCTGAGAGCAAGCGTTAAGGTGGTATAGAGGCTGCTTTCCGCAATTGGTTTCAGCAAAAAGCCAAACACCCAGAGGTCCTTGAGTTTATCCAACATATCTTTTTGCCGATAATTGGCTGTTACTACTACGGCGGCCAGTTTGCCACCATCGATATTATTAATTACTTCTAAACTAGTCATTAACGCCAACCCAGCATCCAAAATCACAATATCTGGCAAGGTATTTCTGATAAGCTTCAAGGCTGTCATGCCATCACTAGCTTCCCCGACCACAATATAGCCTGCCCTGGAGAGCAAGGTTCTTATTTCTTTTACTACTTTCGGATCAGCATCAGCAATTACAACTCGTACTCCGTACATAGTAATTCCTCCTCCCCTCCAATCTTAGTATTATAACCAACTAATAAAAAAAGCTTTCAGGAGAAATAAAATAACTCCTGAAAGCATCTTTGCTTTTTTCATATGCAGTGCGTCTTTGCACTTGCAGGGTATTTAATTGTGTATTTATATTAACACAACTTCTGTACTAATTCAACTATTTTGTTTTGCAGTCCAGTAACTGCCTAGCATGTTTCCACCTTACCTGTCAGTATAAAAATTCTGCTTAAGGTAAAGCTATAAGCGAACTACTTGATGACAGGAGGGACTAACTTATGCCTGTGGAAGACTTCAGCACCAGAGGTGCACCCTGGGGTTGGCAGCCCAGCCTGGAAGCAAAGTGCCGCGAAGTCAACGTCGACTTTAACCACTTTATCGATGGTCAGAAAAATAACCGTGCTGACACCGAACTGGCTAAGGAGCTTGGGGTAAATACCGAAACCATTACTGGCTTACGCAAACACTTCGAAAAATACGGCATAGACAGTATGATGGGTCAAGACTAAGCTTTAAGCCAGCAGGCTAAGATCTGTGCACGGCACGGTTCTTAGCCTGCTGTTTATACAAAGCGCTCAAAAAATCCATTATATTACGATTTCCAGTGCTTCCCTTGTTCCTGGGCTTCTAATATCTTTTTCTCGCCTTGCAGGTGTTTTTCTAAAACCTGAACATCTGCCTCTGAGCGGCCATCCAAATTAGCCTCTCTAGCTGAACCCATATCCTCAAAAACAAAATCCCGCTCTCCGCTTGATCCTTGTTTCCGTTTGACCATAAAATAACCTCCCTTCTCCACCAGGTTAAAGCTAGTATTTGAAGAAGAAAGGCAAATTATTTTCCCCGCTCAGTGCCTACCATATTATTACACATATGCCACTATGTTGCTGCTTGACAGAACGTAAGTTCGTAAGCTATAATCGCCTTAGTGAATATACGTTCTGCTAAGGGGTTGTTTTTTTTGACCTGTAATATTTTGCTGGTAGATATGAATGCTTTCTTTGCCTCTGTTCACCAGGCTTTAAATCCTGCTCTACGCGGCAAGCCTGTGGTGGTCTGTGGTGACCCAGAAAAACGCCATGGCATTATCCTGGCAGCTTCCTATGAAGCCAAAAAACATGGGATCAAAACAGGAATGCCTAAGTGGGAGGCTAAACAATTACTTCCGCAAGGTATCTATGTCAAACCTGATTATGGCAAGTATGTCGACTTCTCAGTCCAAATTCTCAGTATCATGAAGGACTTTTCCCCACTGGTAGAGCCTTTTTCCATTGACGAGGCCTTTCTCGATGTCACTGGCTGCACCAACCTTTTTGGTGACAGCCTCCAAATAGCCCGTCAGCTGAAAACTCGCATCCGCCAAGAAGCTGGAATTCTCTGTTCCGTTGGTATTGGTCCCAATAAGCTGGTAGCGAAAATGGCGGCCGAACTCCAAAAGCCAGACGGCTTGACCCTGGTAACCAAAGAGACTGTCCCTCAAAAAATTTGGCCCTTGCCGGTTAAGGATCTTTTCGGCGTAGGCCGTCGAACGGAGAAAAAACTCTATAACTTAGGGATTCGGACCATTGGCGACCTCGCTAAGTTTCCCCCTGACCTGCTAGAAAAACGTTTTGGCATTGTCGGCCGGGTCCTCTACTTGTCTGCTAATGGCATTGATTACAGTCCGGTGAATCCTCATACCCTGGATACAGTTAAATCCATTGGTAACCAAATTACCTTAAGTCGAGATTATCAGGGACATCTCGAAATTAAAGCCGCTATTCTAGACATTGTAGAAAATGTAGGCTATCGGGTACGTCGCGGAGGCTATGTTGGCAAAACGGTCAGCCTGACTCTCCGGGATAGCGAGCTAATTTTTTACTCCTGGTCGAGCAGTTTTTATGAGTACAGTGATGTCACAGAAGATATCTATTTGTTAGCCTCTCGGCTGCTGGATTTGCACTGGCCGGCATCCAAAAAAGTCCGCTTAGTAGGGGTTAGTCTTTCGAAGCTCGTCCTCAAAAAGCATGAGCAACTGGACCTGTTGGGAGAGAAAGAAAAATTGCGTAAACTTAATCATGTCTGTGATGAAATCAAAGGACGTTATGGCTATACCAGTATTATGCGAGGCAGTTCATTGACAGAGGCAGGGATTTATCGTGAACAATAAGTTATGGGAAGGACACCGCATCATTCTCCCGGAACTACGGGAAAAAATCCTCCAGAATAACCTGGAAGACACCTCTCCAACCCCAGCCAAGCCCCCAAGTTCCCAAGTACTTAAGCAGGCCACTAACCCTAGGCGCAGGCCCAAGCCAGCTAAGGAGCCTAAAGAGGAGCAATGAAGAATTTTTATCCTGATAAAAGCAAACAGTCCAATTTTCTTATTCGGTTTATTAAAGCATGTCAAAACAAGGCCTAGGACTGGTACCTGTTCAGGTTTAGAAGCTTCTCACGGAGTGAAATAGTAGCTCTTAGCGCAAATGGGCAATACAAAGCACCCTGACCGACA